>NZ_NTZO01000033.1 GCF_002559405.1 Bacillus sp. AFS001701
GAGTAAAATCGGTATTTTAAAAGAAAAAAGAGAACAAATAAAATCAAACGAATACACAATTGCATTATTCGGAGCATTTAGTTCTGGAAAAACATCGTATATAAATACTTTACTTGGCGATCGTGTACTACCTGTTTCTCCACACCCAACAACAGCGGCAATTTGTAAGATTAAACGCTCAACAGCTGAATCAGGTAATAAGAAAGCTGATGTGAGTTATAAATCAGAAAAATCTTTAAAAGAAGAGTTTCTTGATTTCTTCAAAAAATGGGGCGTGGAAGCAAATGAAAAAGAGTGGTTTAGTACCCTTCAAAATTTAATTAAGAAACAAAAGGATAAAATCCCTACTGATGCTTACGTTTATGCAGAAAGCGTATGTCACAATTATGAAGAAATGAAAAGCTTACTAGGTACAACTAAGCGATATGACTTAAGTGAGTATGTAAGTGTTATAAGTGAAGAAAATAGAGCGTGTTTTGTAAAAGAAAGTACAGTTTATTTTGATTGTGAGATCACGTTAAGTGGAATCGTATTAGTGGATACGCCAGGGGGAAATAGTATCCATTCAAGACATACTGAACTAGCATTCGACTATTTGAAAAAAGCTGATTTAATTCTATATGTTGCACATTATCAACATGCCTTTACACGACAAGATGAGTCTTTCTTAATGCAAATCGGACGAATGAGAGAAAGCTTTGATAGTGATAAAGTTTACTTTGTGTTAAATGCTTCGGATTTAGCAAAGGATCAAAACGAAATCGAAATCGTTCAAAATTTCTTTGTAAACCAATTAACGAAACTAGGAGTTCGTTTTCCATCTGTGTTTGCTATTTCAAGTATGCTTCAAATGAAGGGATATGGCGATTCAGAGTTAAATTTGGAAATCCAGAATAATTATAAGAAATTAAATACGAAAATCCAAAATTTCTTCCAATTTGAGATTGCGAATGAAGTCTTTAAAACATTTATTAATGACCTATTAACAATTGAAAAAATCTTACGTGATACGATTAATCGTTTCGAAAGAATAAAACGTGAAAAAGATCAATTCTTCAACGAACTTGAGCAAATTCAGAAAAAAGTTAAAGAAGCGATTAAAAATGCAGAACCTACAAATTTACCAAGAGCATTTATGAAAGAAAACGAACAATTGATTTTCTTTATTGAAAAGCGTATCGAATTAAGGATGCGTGATTTATTCCCTTATTTCTTTAATCCAAGTATTTTCAATAATACAACGAAAAATATTAAACAATTATTTGTAACTAAAATTCGTGAATTTATTTATGAAGTATTGGAAGAAATTTTAAAGGAATTAAGAGTAACAGGATTTAGATTAGAGAAGTTTTTAACGAATGAAATTTCAATGTCTCAAGATCGAGTAATTAGTGAAATACATTCTATTCAATCTGAATTTATCGTTCAAAAAAGTGAAATTAATGAGATCTTACCTGTTTCGATAAAAAATCCTGATCAATTTATTAATGTAGATCGTTTTGAAAGTTTAAAGAATTACTTCAAAAATCCAAAAAGCTTTTTTGTTGAAAACATGAAAGAAACGATGATTGATGAATGCATTAATGAGTTGAGAACACCATTAAAAGACTATTTAGCAAATATGAACAGCTTATTTGCAGAGCATTATCACATTCAATATGTTGATGGATTAAATTCTGTATTACACAACTGTAGCAATCAAATCGAAAATGATGTTCAACAAACAATTAAAGCAACTGAAAACTTAAATGAAGTAGTAGTAGATGAAAAAGTACTAAACTTATTCAAAAAATTAATTTAATATGAGGGTGGACAATTAAAATTGAAAAATATTATTGATGTAAACATTGCAAATAAATTGCGCTTAAATAAAAATGTTGTATTCTTAGATTGTCGATTTCAATTGTCAAATCCTGAATATGGTTTAAGTGAGTATCAGATAAATCATATTCCGCTTTCTCGTTATGTTGATTTAAATAATGACTTATCTAGTCCTGTACAAAAGCATGGAGGCAGACATCCGTTTCCTAATTTAAATGATTTTGGAAATCTTTTAGGAAATCTGGGGATCGATCATGATACGATTGTTATTTGTTATGACGATGGTACGAATGATAATGCCGCAAGATGTTGGTTTTTATGTAATTTAGTAGGGCATCAGTTTACTTTTGTTTTAAATGGTGGTTATAAAAAATGGTTGGAAAATGATTTTGATGTAACTACAAAAATTGAAGAAGTAACGCCAAAAAAATTCGAAATTAATGTTCATGAGAATATGATTACTTCGATGAATGAAGTTAAGAAGAATGGTGAAAAGGAGGATTTCAATTTAATTGATTCTAGAGAATCTATTCGATATATTGGCGAATTTGAACCTATTGACCGAATTGCAGGCCATATACCTGGAGCAAAAAATTCATTTTGGAAAGATGTTTTAAATGAAGCGGGAGAATTTAAAACAAAAGAAGAATTACAAACTCTTTTTAAACCATTTAACAATAACAATGAAACTGTTGTTTATTGTGGTTCAGGTGTCACTGGTTGTGTTAATTATTTAGGATTAGTTGAAGCTGGTTATACGAATGTAAAACTTTATCCGGGAAGTTTTAGTGACTGGATTTCTTATGAAGAAAATGTTGTGAATAAGAAAAAATAATTAGTTGCAAAATAGTTTTAATTGGTATAGAATGAGAATACAAATTAACAAAACCTGCTGTGTGCGTTGTCAGTTTATGCCTTAAACCAATGATTTTGTATAGGAAGACCGATATTTAAGTAACAACATCGTGCCTATTTATAGGAGGATGAAAGTTACTTGTGAGGACATCCACCTTGGAGTTCGGTTTACTTTAGGCATAAAAGGAACAACGGCATTTGCGGGAAAAAAACCATTCACATTTTGTGAATGGTTTTTTCTTCTTTATATAATTGCTTTTTACTTTTGTTCTTTCGAATTTGAGTTACGATTGTAGAAACTAAAATTAAGCTGCAACCGAATAAACCAATTTCTTGTAATCTTTCTCCACCATAATAATACCCAGTAATCGCTGCAAAAACTGGCTCAGTAGCGAGAATAATTCCTACTTCAGTCGCACTTATTGTACGTTGGGCAAACATTTGGATAAAGAATGCTGCAGCGGTACAAAAAATTGCTGTAAATAGAATTGAAAAAACAAAATATTTATTTGTCCATAATGCTTGGTTGAAAACGACTTGCCAATCTTCAAAGATTAATGCAAATGTCCATGAGGCTAGACCTACAAAAGTTATTTGTACAGTTGCCAGTTGTAATGAATTATAACTTGGTGAGTAGATCGTTGAATAAATAATATGAAGAGCAAACGCAATCGCACTGAAAATGGAAATAATATCACCAGAATTAAACTTGGAATTTGTTGATAGAGTTAATAAAAATAATCCGATGAAGGCAATAATTGCACATGCATTTTCCCTTAAAGTAGGTTTTTTCTTATATTTAAAGAATAAAAGAAAAGGTACAATTGCAACACTAATACCTATTATAAAACCTGATTTGGATATAGACGTGTAATGTAATCCAAATGTTTGAAATACAAAACCTAGAAATAAAAATAATCCTATAACGATTCCAGGGAAAATAAAACCCGCTTTTCCACGATATCTTTTATTATTTTTTCGATTTAATAAAGTTTGAACTGTAAATAATACAATTGCTGCTACTATAAATCGTAATGCATTAAATGTAAATGGTTGGACAAACTTAAGTGTTTCTTTAACAATGAAAAGCGAAGAACCCCAAATGAAGGACACAAAGAGTAAAGAAGAAAAAGCGATTAATTTATTTTTCATATCGTCCATTCCTTTTTTATTTTATAGCTTTTCGAGCAAGTTCATCAGCAACCTTATTTGCGTTTGATGGAATCCATTTAATAAAGAAAAGTTCAAGCTGATTAATCATCTTAAGTGCTTTCTCTAATAAAGGAATAAACAAATCGTTTTTCGAATATTTCTTATCAATACTTTCTTCAACGATTTTTGAATCTGTACGGAATGAAACAATTGTTAAATTATTTTTGACACAATAATCTAGTGCAAGAAGCAATGCATGAAACTCAGCTTCATGATTAGACATCGAATCTAATGGAATACTTAAAAAAACAGGTTCTTTAATTCCTTTTATGAAAATACCTGCACCAGAAGGCCCGGGATTTCCTTTGGAAGCTCCGTCAATATAAACTTCAATCATAGTAAACCTCCAACACTTATATATGTACCATTTTAGTATATATTCAAAAAAATGAAAACTTAAAATATGAAATGAAGTAATTTATATTTAACTATAGCAAGTCTAAAATAGACAATAGAAGAGGTGTGTCGGATGAAGCTAAAGATCAGTTGGAAGTATCAAACGAAAAAGAAATATCAAATTACACTTGAAACTGAATGGTTAGAAATAAAAGAAGCACTACTTTTAGCGGAAGATTTTGAAAGTACAGGTAGAACAAGAGAAATCATCTTTTTAGATCAATTCGACACAGAGTGGACTAAAAAACAAGTAATAAAGTACTTAAAAGAACTAGAAGAAGAACCTCATAATATTTCAATACTTTTTGACGGTGGATTTGATCTTGCAACCTCAATATCTGGAATAGGTGTATGCTTATACTTTAGTCAAAATGGTAAAAACTATCGAAAAAGGTTTAATGAAAAATTAGATGGATTATTGACAAATAATGAAGCCGAATTTGCTGCGATTGAAAATGCAATCCTACTATTAGAGGAAATGAATATAACAGGACAAACGATTGTTATTAAAGGAGATTCACAAGTAGTCATTAATCAATTAAATGGAGATTGGCCATGTTATGAAGAACAACATGAACGATTCATAAATCGAATTGAAAGAAAATGTAAAAACTTAAAATTAACCTTACAATTAGAACTTATTAAACGCAATGATAATAAAGAAGCTCATAATCTAGCAACGCAAGCACTTAAAGGGAATAAGATAATAAGTACGATTGAAGTTACATGAAGAGGTGAATTGAATGATGGAACGTAAAGAAATTTTGGATGAAATAGATACTTTAATAAAGACTTATTGCGATGGCTGTTTTGTCTATAAACATTTTAGAAAAGACCATAGTCAAAAATTCGCACAATCTTTTTGTATTAATAAATGTACGGTTGGAGAAAAAATAAAAACGATCGGTAAGCAGTTAACTTCTGACTGTTAAAGATTAAATGAACCAAGGGTCCCAAAAAGTATTCCATTATGGGAACCCTCTTTTTTTAATGGGAATATGGATGAAATGTTAGAAAAGAAGCTAGAACTGCAAAAAATTAGCAAATTAAAAATAGAGAACCGCAAATGAAATTTACAAAACTGCAATTAAATCCAAGATTATCGCAAATAAATTTAAATATTACCTATACCAGTAAGGGTATTAAGCGCCAATAATTGTACAATAGCCGAATCTTTTTAATGGAAAACTATCAAATATGCTCTAAAACACATTCTAAATCATATAAAAATATTCTAATAATCATAAATAAGGAATGATTCTTTAACTATACCCCACTATAGATTAACATAGTTAAGGTAATAATATAATGTTCCCAAACGTACGTATTTTGTATTTATAACCTAATATTTTATATTTTAACGATTAAAAAAGAGGTGTCTCTCAAGTCCGATAACCTGACTTTTGAGACAACCTCTTTTACATTATATTTGAGCTTCTCTTATTTGTTGCTCAATTTGCATTAAGTCTTCTTCTTGTTTCTTTAAAAACTCATCATCTAAATCAGTAGCAAGGCCCTTCATTTTTTCAAGTTGTTCTCTTGCTTGATTAACTGCAGTTGTTGCATCTGTTAATTGCTGCTCGTCCATGCTCATTGTTGCATAGCCCACAAGCTTTTGTGCAGCTTTAACTTTCATTTCAACATCTTCAAAATTATTAAAGTTTGACATAAACACCCTCCTTATTTCACTTCGTAGTATTCCCAAATAAAATAGGAATCATGAAAAGCGAGAGGATTTTTTTGTTTAAGTAAACTGAATAATTCTTAATATGATCTCTTAGGAAAAATAAAAAAGGACTGATAAGATCAGTCCTTTATGTAGTCAAGTTTATATTATAGCTTTACTACGTTAGCAGCTTGAGGTCCACGGTTACCTTCAACAATGTCAAAAGAAACTTCAGCACCTTCTTCTAAAGATTTGAATCCGTCAGTTTGGATTGCTGAGAAATGTACGAATACATCGTCTCCACCTTCAACTTCGATGAATCCGAAACCTTTTTCATTGTTGAACCATTTTACTTTTCCTTGCATTTTTCTTTTCCTCCTAAAACATTGCACATGAAGCGCGAAAGAATTTCCATTTATTAATATTTTTTATAATAAATGTTGAAATTAATATACAACTATTAAGAATATAAGTCAAGTAAGCGCTTAATATCAAAATATACATTCAATTGACTTAAAAATTTCATAAATAAAATAAAAAGTTAATATGAATTTGTGAAGTTATTCACAAAAAGAAAAGTACATGATATACTACAGCCATAGCAGTTATTTTAAATTACTAGTAAGAATCAATCTTGATTTCACTTTATAAAGAGACGGAGAGATGAAAATGATTCATTGTGAATGGATTGAATTTAATATTGAAAATGATTTAATCACAGAGGAAAAATTTGAAGAAATGATGAATGATACATTTCAAGCAATGATGGTAGACGAAAATAACTTTCCTCAATATATATGGACAGCTAATTATGTTGTCATTGTAACAAAACGAATTAAAGTATTAGAAGAGGTTGAATTTATTCAAATACCACGTAATCCAGCGTGTAGTTAAAGCTTCTAATTGGAAGAGAAGTAAAGGCAGTGCAAGAGAATGAATTCTTTTGGTACTGCCTTTTTTTCGTTTCTTACTGCTTTCCCTACCATTACATAAGTTATATAATAACTATATCTAACAATTAAGTGATACAAAAATTAGTTTAAAATGTGAGGAAGAAAATGAAATTAATTATTGCCGAAAAGCCTGATCAAGGTTTAAAGCTTGCAGCCCCTTTTAAGTTTCAAAAGAAAAAAGGGTTCTTAGTCATTCAACCTAACGAGTTTTTCCCAAAAGGTGCTTATTTAACTTGGGCTATTGGGCATTTATGTGAGTTATTATCACCTGAAGAATATGATGAAAAATGGAAAAAGTGGTCATTAAATACTTTGCCAATTATACCTAATCGCTTTGGGCATAAAGTATCAAAAGGAAAATGGGATCAATTTTCAATCATTAAGAACTTAGTCCATTTAGATGAGGTTACCGAAATAATTCTTGCAGGTGACTGTGAACGGGAAGGAGAACATATCGTTCGCCTTATTTTAAATTTAGCTGGAAATAAAAAGCCAATGAGAAGACTTTGGATTTCGTCACTAACAGAAAATGCTGTTAAAAAAGGATTTAGTCAACTATTGGATGAAAGTGAAACAAAAAGCTTATTCTTTGAGGCGTATAGCCGTGCATGTGCTGATTGGTTAGTTGGGATGAATGCATCAAGAGTATATTCATTACATTTACAAAAAAAAGGAATCCAGGATGTATTTTCGTTAGGAAGAGTTCAAACACCAACACTCGCTCTTATTGTCAAAAGAGAACTTGAGATTGAAAGGTTTAATTCCGAACCTTATTGGGAGGTTTTTGCTACTTTTCAGTTTGATAAGCAAAAGTTTTTTGGAAAATGGCATAACGAATCAGAATCTAAAATTATGTCAAAGGAATTAGCTGAAAAAATTGCTGGCTTTTGTGAAAATAAAAACGTAAAAATTACTGATATTGAGCAAGAAAGAAAAGAGTTTCAACCACCTTTTCTTTATAATTTATCGGCTCTCCAAGCAGATGCAAACAGTAAATATAAATTTTCACCACAAAAAACACTCGAGATTGCACAAAAACTTTATGTTAAAGGGAATATTTCATACCCACGTTCAGACTCAAGTTTTATTACGAAAGAAGAAGCAATGATGCTCCCAGATATATTGAAGAAACTTGAAAATATTGAGCAATTTTCAAAATTCTTTCCTCTGCCAAATCAATCTATATTAAATAATAGTCGCTATGTTAATGAGAAAAAGGTCACTGATCACTATGCAATTATTCCTACTGAGCAAGTACCGAATATCCATAAAATGAATGATGAGGAATTGAAAATATATGAATTAATTGTAAATCGTTTAATTAGTGCACATTATCCTAATTCAATTTTTGATTATACAACAATTCATACGTTAGTAGACGGGCGAGCGACTTTTATTTCAAAAGGGAAAGTAATGGTTCAAGAAGGTTGGCGTAAAGTCATATTCGAAAAATCAAAAGAAAAAAATACAGAAGAACAAAATTTACCTGTTGTTGAAACTGGGCAAGAAGGAATTGTTAAAAAGGTAGAGGTAAAAGAAAAGAAAACCCAAGCGCCGAAAAGATATACAGAGGGACAATTAATAACATTAATGAAGTCTGCCGGAAAACATATTGATAATCCGGAATTAACGAAAATACTAAATAAAACTGAAGGACTAGGTACAGAGGCAACTAGGGCTGGTATTATTGGTACTTTAAAAAATAGAAAATATATTGAAGTTAAGAAAAATCAAGTTTTTGCTACTGATAAAGGGAAGCTTATAATTTATGCTCTAGGGGAAAATATTTTAACTTCACCTGAAATGACTGCAAAATGGGAACAGAGATTAAATGAAATTGGTGAAGGAAAAGCAAGTAGTCTTGAGTTTATGGAACAAACAAAAAAATTAACTGAAAAAATAATCCATGATGCATTTGAAAACGAAAAGATATGGAATTTTTCAGAGTTTAAAATTGAAGAGATGCAAAATTCGAAGTTTGGTCCGAAGAAAAAATCAACAAGTGTTGGAAAATGTATTAAATGTGGTGGTAAAATGATTGATAAAGGGTCATTTTATGGGTGCGATCAATTCCAAAAAACAAAATGTGAAGTGACAATTTCAAAAAAAATATTAGGAAAAACAATTACAAAGGCGTTAATAAAGCAGTTATTAAACGGTGAGACTACAGAAGTTATTAAAGGTTTTTCAAAGGATGGCAAAGAATTTGAGGCTTCTTTAAAATTTAATGAATCAGGGAAGATTCTGTTTATCCAAAATTCCATTAAATAAAGTGGGGCATAATGTAATTTAACTAGTCAATTCTATTTTTTATTGCATATACTTATATACAATGATAATAGGAGGATTAGAGTGAAGGAATTCTATAGCAATGAACAAGTTTTTCTAACTGGTGGAATTGTTCCTTCCGTCTATTCATTATGTATAGACTGTAATCGGAAAATTGTACATGTACTTGACTTGGATCGAGTGGGCACTAGGCCTGTATGTGTATCATTTTCTAACAGTTTTGCAGAAAATATTTTTGAACAAATAAGCTTATCAACGTTAGGAAGTTACTTAGAATACCAATATTTAATTTATACTACAGAAGGTATTGTAACAAAATGGAAAAATAACGAACTTATAGCGTTAACTAATTTAGAAGAATGTAAACCGGAATTCATTAGTTTAATGAAAGAAAGAAGAAATACATGGTCTAAATATAAAGCCTTATACAATCGAAAATAAATAAAAAGGATTACTCTTCGATTTAAGAGTAATCCTTTTCAATTTGAGAACAAAATTTCAGGATCTCCAGCTTAAAAACAACTTTTGAAGCGGCATATTCCTGTCTTTTCCTGTCTTTATTTGTTAAACTATCAACATATCTTAAATTAGAAGGTGACAAAATGATTTGTTTTTTAGAAAATACCTTTCAAATAAAATTAGAAAAAAATGATAAAGGTGATTATCCGATTATTGTGACTGACGAAGGAATTTTTAGCGAGATAAGTCAAAAAGATAAACCGAGCACATATGTTAAGTTTATTATAAATGAATATGATGAGTTGACGATTGATTGGTATATCGAAAATGAAAATCGCTTCTCTGTAAAAAGCCTACAAGTTCATCAAATGATCTTAATAAACGATCATGATGAAAATTCTATTCAATTTGTATTAGAACGTTGGCAAAGTAGGATGTTTAAGATTCAATGGAAGCCAAAATTACACATTGAATTTGGTTTATATTATGAAGTTTGCGATGATTGCGATTAAGATGATTTTTTAGGTTTTAGTAAGGTTAGGATAACAAGAAAACTAATCCAACCGATCAGTGGATATAGGAATGTTAATAATGGTCCATAGCCAATAATGCTAATAAACAGGCAGCAAATTAATAATAAGATAACGACTAAATTTGTATTTAATCGGATATATGAATTAATTTGTCTAGACATCCCATATATATTACCAACTAGTGTGGTGAAAATTTCAGCTAGAATAACCATTAGGAAAAAGTAATAGAAAATTGGATGGATTTTTTTGATTACTTCTACCATTGGAATTTCATATTGTTGAAAATTGGTTACACCTGATACGTTCAGGTGAATTAGTAATAAAATAGTACCTAATATTAGACCGCCTAATACACCGCCTTGTACAATAGAAGATTTTTCTTTGCACTCAAAACCAATCGGTACTAAAACAGCTTGGGCTAACGCCATATTTAAACAAACATAGGTTATTGGTTTTGTAAACACTGTATAGTTAAGCGTATTAATAGAAGGAAGAATATGGTCTAGTGTTATTTCATGCATCGTAAATGGTAAATGTGAGTTGATGAAAACTGCGACGATAAAAGCACACATAATTGGGACTACCGTATTATTTAGACTGAATAAACCACTTGTCCCTTTTCTTAAAACCATAAAAGTCAAAATGATAAAAAATAATGATCCGATAAATGAATCAAAATGTAAGTAATTTTTAAATACAGCTCCAGCACCAGATAACATGACACTTGTAACGCCAATTAAAACAAAGAATAATAGCCCATTAATAATATTTCCTCCGAGTTCTCCAAACAATAGTACATTAAATTGCTGAGCAGAATTTAATTTATATGTATGAGCAATTGTCATAATTTTAGTTCCAAACCAACAAAATAATATAGTGGCAAAAAGGATCCCCATTGCACCAAATACCCCGTTAATTGAAAAGAACTCTACAATTTCTTTACCCGTAGCAAAACCTGCTCCAATCACTGTTCCGACATACGTAAAGGCTATATTTCGAGCTTCTTTACTAAAGTTGAATTTCATAGGAAGTCCTCCTAAATGTAGTACTAAATTGTATGATACATATTAGGAAAATAGACATGCTCCTTTCGTAAAAGTTTTAACCAAATCAATTAAATGCATTTATCGAATTCATAGAAGAAGGAAGTACCAATTAAAATTCAATTTACGCATTTTTTTAATTATGTTAAAGTGAGAAGGTTAGGGGGACGGACATCATGAATATACTTAAATGGAATTTAAATATGAAGATCAGGCTTGTTGCTGAGTTTTTCTTTGGATTATTCTTTTGGATGTATTTACCATTTTTAGCAATTTATTTTGCTGAAGAATTAGGTAAAGTGACAGCAGGGATCTTACTAATGTGCTCTCAAGCTGTTGGAGTATTTGCAAATTTAATCGGTGGATATTTGGCTGATACATACGGCCGAAAACGAATGATGGTAATTTCAGCGTTCATTCAAGCTGGAGGAATGATTTTACTAACAATTGCAAATTCGCCAATTTTAAATTCTCCATGGCTAACTTTTTTGGGGTTTGCAATTATTAGTGTCACAGGAATGCTTTATAATCCAGCAAGTTCGGCTATGGTAGCAGATACGGTTGAAGATAAAGATGAAAGAAACTTAGTCTTCGCTGTTTTTTATACGATGATAAATATTAATGTAGTGATCGGACCAATTATCGGTGGGATTTTATTTTTTAAAGCAAGATTTTTATTATTTACTACATCTTCATTGATTTTTTTAATTGTCGCTTTTATGATTCTACTATTAATAAAGGAGTCATTACCAGACTCTGTAAGACAAGAAAAAGAAGCGTCTATTTCAAAAGTTTTAATTAAACAATTAAAGAATTATCGTGTAATTTTTACTGATAAGGTTTTTTTCTTATTTGTTGCAGCTGGTATATTAATCTCTCAAACTTTTACTCAATTAGATTTATTACTAGCGGTTTATATAAAAGAAAGTATTCCTGTTCAAACGTTATTTAGTTTTAGCGATTTTACTTTAAAGACAAATAGTGAAACATTATTTAGCTGGGTCATAGCCGAAAACGGTTTAATCGTAGCATTATTTACAGTTTTAATAACGAAATTTGCCAATAAGTTTAATGAAAGATTTTTATTTTTTGCATCATCTGTTTGTTATGCCTTATCCATGTTCTTGTTTGGATTCACGCTATCAGCCTATGTTATTTTTATTGCAATGGCACTCTTTACTTTGGGTGAGATATTAGTTGTAGGAAATCAGAACTCATTTATTGCAAAAATTGCTCCTGAAAATCAACGTGGACAGTATTTTGCAGCAGCAGGTTTAAGATGGTCACTCGGACGAACTATTGCACCATTAACGATTCCACTAGCTGGGCTAATTGGATATAAATGGACATTTAGCATAATTTCGATCCTAGCCTTGATTGGAGCATATTTATTTGAATTAATGTTTAAAGAAATCAAGAAAAAACCTGAACCGTTTTCTGAAAATATGAAGGTAGGATAAAGTAGTAAAAGAGGACCCAACAAATTGGGTCCTCTTTTTAACGGTTATTTAAAGTCTTATCTAGCGTGTCTATATTTTCTTGCATTAAGTCGAAATAATCTTTATGTTTCTTTAAATCATCTTCTGAAATAGTTGCTAGGTGGTTAAGTCTTAAGATTTCAGCATGGGTTTCATTTTTTACAACTGTTGCTACTTTTGGTGTAGCAAACGTTTCAAACAAAATATATTTGACATGATGTTCTTTAACAAAATCAACAACTTTCTTTAAATCCTTCTGTGATGGCTCTTGAGAAGGGGAAAGTCCTGTGATTGGGATTTGTTCAATTCCGTAATGTTGTTCCAAATATCCATAAGCTGCATGTGAAACGACAATATCCTTACGTGCAGAATGTAAAACTAAATTCCTTAATTCATTATCAAGTTCATCAAATTGATTTTCAATTTTATCATAATTTGCTTCAAAGTACTGTTTGTTTTTTGGCATTAATTTAACTAATTCATCTCTAATATTTTGTGCTTCAATTTTTGCACGAGATGGATCTAACCAAACATGTGGATCAACGTCATGATGATCTTCATCTCTCTCAATTTCTTCTTCGTTTGACTTTATTAACTCTATATTTTTAGTTGCCTCTAAGATTGCAACATGATTATTTTTAAGTGTATCTTTGATTTTATCTGCAAAAGGTTCCATACCTGCACCATTGTAAACAAATAAATCGGAGTTAGCGATTTTTACTATTTGTTTAGAAGTTGGTTCAAAATCATGGGTATCAACACCAGTAGGGTATATGGAATGTACATCAACGTATTTACCACCAATTTTTTCTGCAAAATCTTGTAGAGGATAAATGGTTGTATAAATCGTTAGTTTATTTTTATTTTTAGTACTTTGCTGATGCGTGTCTTTATTGCAAGCTGACAGAACTGCACTTATTAATAGCAAAGTCGTTATTGCTAATTTTTTAAATTTCATTTTTTTCTCTCCCTAAAAAATTAATCATTTTAGTATTTTATAATGAGGTTGTTAAT
>NZ_NTZO01000005.1 GCF_002559405.1 Bacillus sp. AFS001701
CTTTGTGTTTTTAATAAAAATATGTAAATTTATGTAAAAAATTATCGTTTTAGTTCCTTTTTTTATAGATTTAAAGTTCTAGACATAATTATTTATCTAGATATATAATCATAGAATTTTTTTAACATTTCAAAGGATAAGCTAAGTCTTTTGAAGTGTTTATTCGACAACTAATTAGCCTAGCCCGAAGTAAGGTAGTGGTTCTATTAAAATATCAGAATATCTTTATTAAAAGAGTTAAAAAAATAAAAAGGCAGCATCCCAATGGATTACTGCCCTAAACATTTGTTTTATTTAAAAAACCTTGGTAAATATTCTTTATGAGCTTCTAGCATTTCGTCAACGATCGCTACAGCTACTTTATCATTTGCTACAAGTGGGTTAATCGTCAATGCAAGAATTGCTTTTTCGCGACTTCCTTCTACAGCAGCCTCAATTGCTGTTTGTTCGAAAGATTTAATCGTTTGAATTAGTCCTCGAACTGGAACTGGTAATTCCCCGATTGTCAGTGGAATTGGGCCATCTTTTGTGATGACGCAGCTAACTTCTACTGCACCGTCATACGGTAAGCCTGAAATAGCTCCCTTGTTCATCGTGTTTAATGGTTGGATATCTCTCGTATCATTATATATAGATGAAATTAAACGACAAGCTGCATCGGAATAGTAAGCTCCACCACGTTTTTCTAACTCAGGTGGTTTTATATCTAGCGCTTCATCTTTATATTTTTCAAAAAGAGAAGCTTCAATTTTTTGCACGACTTCTGCACGCGTTTCATTCGATTCAAAATCTTTTAATGCTCTTTCAAGCATTTCAGATGTTTTGTAATAGTAATGGTGATAAGAACAAGGAATGACATTGACTGCTTTTAGGAATTCAGGTGCCCATTCTTCAGCATCTATATTTTTTACAAAACTAGCATTAGCAGGATCCATAATCATTTCAAGTACTTGCTCTTTTACACTAACCCCGTCTAAATATACCTCTGTACCATATACCATATGATTTAGACCAGCAAAATCAATACGTACACGTGAATGATCTACATTTAATAGTTTTGCAACACCCATTTCCATTCCGATCGGTATATTGCAAAGACCAATGAATCTCTTAATATTTGAATATCTTAATGCTGCTTCTGTAACCATACCTGCAGGGTTTGTAAAGTTAAGAATCCAAGCATCTGGACATAGCTCCTCAACTTCTTTACAAATATCCAAAATAACAGGAATTGTACGTAAGGCTTTAAACAATCCACCTGCACCGTTTGTTTCTTGACCAATTACCCCATGTTTAAGTGGAATTCTTTCATCAAGTGCACGTGCAGCCAGTTGTCCAACACGAAGCTGTGTTGTAACAAAATCAGCATCTTTTAAGGCCTCACGACGATCATACGAAAGATGAATCTCCATTGATACTCCAGCTTTTTTGACCATACGCTTTGCTAGTGCACCAACTGTTTCTAACTTTTCGCGACCAGCTTCTACATCAACAAGCCAAAGCTCAGTTACTGGGATTTGTTCATAACGCTTAATAATTCCCTCAACTAATTCTGGCGTATAACTTGAGCCCCCACCTATTGTAACGATTTTAAATTTCTTTGACATTACTTTAGGCCCCTTTCATACATGTCAACGAACTCTTTTGCCAAGTCTTTTACAGTCATTGCATTCATTAAGTGATCTTGAGCATGAATCATTAAAAGTGAAATCTCCGTTGGAGTGCCACCAATTTCTGATTGAATAAGCGTTGTTTGAATATGGTGTGCCTCATTTAAAGCATCACCTGATTCTTTCAATTTCTTGCGAGCTAAATCGAAGTCTTGTTTTTTTGCTGCTTGAATCGCTTCCATTGCAGCACTTCGACCATTTCCACCATGAAGAATCAGTGTGAAAATTTCCGTTTCATTTTTTACCATAAAACTGACCTCCTCTCTTTGTTAATAAAATTTTTTTATCGTCATAACCCCATGGTTATTAATTTTCAAAGTTATAAACCTAAAAGGTATTCATCGTATTTTTCTTGAGTAAAGATCAGAAAAGTCACTTCTTTAACAATTACTACTTATTTTCAATTAATTTGATAGCTTGCTCTAGGATTGCTTCACCATCACACATGCCGTAATTCATCATATTAATTACTTCAACTGGAATGTTTTTCTCTTCACAGATTTCTTCCATTTCTTCTAAAAGGAAGCGTACTTGTGGACCTAACAATAACACATCAGCTTCATCGACTTCTGAGCGAACAACTGATTCAGAAACTGCCCAAATGCGTGCTGAAATCCCTTTTGATTCAGCAACTTTTTCCATTTTAGAAACGATTAAACTTGTTGACATGCCTGCAGCACAGCAAAGTAAGATATTCATGATGATTTCCTCTTTCTTTAGTAAGTTTTTTTATATTTCATTCTTATTTATAACAACAAATCGACCGATTCGATCGTGAACAGCTAATGATTTTTTATTAGCAAACATGCTAATAACTGATAAAAAGAACGGAAGACCTTGAAAAATAAACATCGTCAAAAATTTAAAGAAACTTCTAACAATCACTAGTAATACATAAGGAAGTATTCCCTTTTTATTATTAATACGTGTTAACTTCAATCGAAAGATCTTCTTTCCAATTGTCGATCCTCTTAACAATAAGGTTGTTAAGACGTCATAACAAAAATAGATTATAAGTGATTGGAGAAATGCTTCATTAAAAAGAGCCATTACCTTTACAGCTGCATCTTGACTAGCAGTTGATTTTTGAAGCTCAATCATATTTGCTAGAACTCCTGGAAAGTTTGGAAGTCCTGTGATTCGATACACAATTGACAAGATAATTGAAACAATTATTGCATCAATGACAAAGGCTCCGATTCTTTTTAATCGAAACGAAGTGATAATTTTTTGTCGATTTTCCATAAGTTTTAGTCCCTTCTTCTAATCAATTATCCATCTATTTGCTTGGGAGAATTATTTACTTGCTTTCTCCATTTCTAAATTTTTCTTATCCCAAATTCGAATGAATGGGAACCAAATGATCGAAGCCACTGCAAAAGCTACCAATTGCATGACTACACCCATAATCTTTCCGCCCGTCATTAGATAACCACTTATGAAATATGGTGTTGTCCATGGGATGATTGTTCCAGTTGTATGTGGGAAAATTCCCATTGCCGTACCAAAGTACGTTACTGTTAATACTGCTATAGGAGCTAGAATATAAGGAATCATTAAAAATGGATTTAAAACAATCGGAACACCAAACATAATTGGCTCATTAACGTTAAAGATAGATGGCCCAATTGCTAGACGTCCTACCTTCTTAAGAAGTTTTGACTTCGCTAAAAATGTCATATAGATTGCAACTGGTAAAGTAGCACCAGAACCACCCATCCAAATTCCATTCTCATAGAATGTATACGTAATGATATGTGGTAACGTTTTACCTGCTTTAAGTGCTTCTAAGTTTGCATCTGCATTTGTTATCCAAATTGGTTCCATAACAGACGTAATGATTGATGAACCGTGGATACCAAAACTCCATAAAAGGTGTTCCATTAAACATGCGACAAGTGTACCAACATAAGTTGAACCTAAAATAGTAAATGGTTGTGTCACAACTTTATGAACAAACGTTGCAAAATCTCCCCAACCAGTATGACTAAATCCGTATCGAACTAGTAAGAAGAAAAGGATAATCACAAAGCCAGGAATAAGAGCCGTAAATGAACGTGAAACTGTTGGTGGCACAGTATCTGGTAAAGTGATGATGATCTTCTTTTGTAAGAAGTAACGATAAATTTCAGCAGTAATAATTGCAATGATTAATCCAACAAACAAGTATTGTGCACCAAAAAGATCAGGTGACCATGCTGATACTGTTTCCTTACCATCTTTGAAAGTGCTCATAATATTAACAATTAAATAACTTGCTAATGCTAATACCCCAGCTGGAACTCCATCAATATTCTTTTTATCGACCTTATAACTACTTGCTAAAGAATACGCTACGCCAAATACTGCAACTAATGCGATAATCCCCATTGAACCGTTATAAACGATATCTCCAAAAGCATTCCAATTTTCACCAAATACTTTTGACATGAAGTTTTGATACCAATCTGCTTCTAACCAAGCTACGATAATGAAAAATGAACCAATGATCATTAGTGGCATGGCAAACATAATACCGTCACGCAAAGCAAGTAAGTGTCTTTGATTACCTATTTTCGAAGCGATCGGTAAGAATTTTTTTTCAAAAAAGCTGCTGTTCATTTCGATATCCCCTCTCAAAGGAATTAGGATCTTGGTAATTCAGTTCAGTAATTCACCATATACCAAGATCCCTTTTAGAATTTATTTCTTTTTTAAATTTAAGATTTAAAGTTTGAATTTAATAACAGTTGTGTAACTACCGTAAACTTTAACTTTTCCATCAAGAGTGAAAGCACGAACTTTAAAGTAGTACGTTTTACCTTTAACTAATCCTGTTGCAGTAAATGTTCCAGTTGTTGTTGTTTTTGTTGTTTGATCAGAGAAATCGCTTTTTGTTGCACGAACGATTTCATAACCAGAAACACCACTTACGCCTGTCCAATTTACTTTAATTGAAGTAGTACTTGCTTTTGTTGCCTTTAATCCTGTTGCTTTAGCAACATCCCATTTTGCATAAAGTGTTGTATTTGCTGTTACTTTATCTGTTGCAAAGTTCCATGCAGTTTTAAGTCCTGCATCTTTGTACCATCCAGCAAAGACAAATCCTTTTTTCGTTGGGTTAGCTGGTTTCGCAATGATAGAATCATAGTTTCCTGTTATAGTAGCTACTTTAGATCCACCTTTACTGTTAAATGTAACTGTGAATTTGCCAATACCCCATTTAGCGTAAAGAGTAGTAGATTCTGTTACTTTATCAGTTGCAAAGTTCCATGCTTGTGTACATGAAGCATCTTTATACCAACCAAGGAATGTATAACCTGTTTTTGTTGGTGTTGGAGATGTAATCGCTTCATTGTATGTTGCAATTACTGGATCTACTGCAGATCCACCTTGTGAATCAAATGATACTGTTTGTTTTGCATCTTTAGATACTGTGCGTACAAACGTCATCACGTGGCTATCATTTGCAAATTGTGGATCTCCGTTCAATGTCATTCCAGAATATACAACCGTCGCAGTGATGTTAGCTGGTTTATCAGTGTTGTACGTTACTTTTCCATCCGCATCAACAGCAACATCGTCTGGTGAAGATGATTCGTAACTAACATCTACATATTTGTTTCCATCTGTATTTAATCCTTTTTCAGCCATTGCATCTTTTAACCAAGTTGGGTATGCAAATGAGTTCTTGTCTAGCTCAGTAGGAGCAATTTTTTCAGCTGACTTCATTGGATCAACAACTTTGATTGTGTAAGTGATTTTTTTCGGTGTTCTAAAGAATCCGTCGATCACATAGCCCGTAACTGTACTAGTTCCTGGTCTTAAAGCTGTTGCGTATGAACCATAGTGCACACCATCTACACTAATCCCTGCCGCATTTACATTTCCAACTTCACCGTAAGCTGCTAAAGTTCTTAAATCAAGAACTTGAGATACATTTGAATCAGCATTGATTTGCGTTGGTAATCCATTGCTATATCCAGCTAAATCCCAAGAATTCGTTAACCAAGATACATTGTTCGTATATCCTGTTGTTTTTGCATCCAATTTAACAGAGTCACCAACATTAATCGTAAATGTATGTGTGTCTTCGTTATATTTAGCCTTTGGATTCATAGCTGCTACATTCATTGGATAGTTAATACTTTCTGTTCCGTTATTTACTGGCGCAGTAACTTTTGATCCTAAATCTTCTACATATGCAGCATCCTCAGGGTTTTGAGTTAACCAATAAGGCATCGATGTTACAGTTGAAGATTCCATTGATAAGCTGTTACCAGAATCAATTGTTCTTCGGTCCATCGTTCCGAAAATATTTGTATTGTATTTAGACATCATCACTTCATCACGTGGAATTAATTGATCAACCATTAAATCAGGTGTCACATGCGTTACGTCATTTCTGTTTGCAGAAAGAACATCCCAGTTCATGAAGTTATTTGGTATACGTGTCATTTGCCATGTTGAACCTGCAAGGTCAACCGTTGAACTTCCGATACTAAATCCTTTTTCTTTCAATGCACCTAGAGAAGCTGCGTAGAAAGTTGACATAAATGGATTTTTCTCTCTCTTTTCATTGAACCACCACTGGTTCATACCATCTAAGATCCCTTTAGCGTTCATTTTCTCTGCATGGTGAGATAATGTGTAGTATGAAAGTGCAGCTTCTTCTTCATCAGAATAGTTCATGTATGATTCGTAAGATACACCACTTACGCCAATATCGTCTCCGTTATGAGCAGAAATACCAAAATATCTTGAGTGGTACTGTAATGACATATCAAGTAATGAAGTTGAGTTATAAGACTTTGGATATCTTGTTTCATAATCATTGTGCTCTGAAGCTGCTGTAGACGCTTTTACACCATTCATTACTTTGTATTCATTTGCAAAATCAAGTGGAGAAATTACTGCAACACCTTGTGCTTCAAGTGCAGCTTTTTCTGTTGGCGTATAACCGCCCATATCTCTTGCAGCTACAAGCATTTGTAATGCCAATGTTGCGTTTAATGGACCATCTTCGTAATCATTTCTGCCCCATGCATTTGATACACCATCAAGGAATTCTGGATTTAAATTAGCCCATTTAGTTGGAGCTGAAGGAGCATTTAATCCATCTCCAGGTGCTGTTCCATTGAAACGAGATTCAATTGGGTTCTCCCCAGTAACACTTACTTGATAATAGTTGTTTAAAACCATTGCATTTGTATGGTTAATTAAATCATTTTTCACAAGAGCCGCTAATTCAGGATCACTATCTTTAAAAGTGTTATAAGCAAGGTCTAATGTAAAGTAATGACCTACTAATTCGTCTGTAGACGTAGTTGCTTTATAATAGACTTTGTTTGAGTCTAAAGCTTTTGTTGCATCGTCTAAATTAGGATTTTGTTCATTTACAATATTCGTTAAACGTGGCGGTACTGCAACAGTGTCATAAGCCTTGATACCAGCAGTTCCACCACTGATTTTACCTGGAACAGAATATTTAACTGTATTCCCGTTTACATCTTTAGTAGTTCCTGCACTTTTTTGAAGCCAAGCTTGATCCCATGATTTGCTTTCAGCAGTCGTAGAACCATTGTTGGTGCCTTCTACTTTATATGATCTAGCAAAGAAGCCAGCAGAAGCAGGTTTTCCTGTTGTGTCCAACGTATAATTTCCTTCATTATCAACGAATACCGGTTTACCTTCGTTATCTGCAAGCCACTTATTACCTTCATCAATCGTCGTTACTTTGCCACCTAGTGAGTTAACAACATAAACAACATCGTTAACATTGTCTTTTGAAGGTACCTTTAACTGCGTTCCAGATACATAACCAAGCGTTACGATGGCTTCAACAGCACGAACAGCAGAAGCTTTAGCATCTATCGTCCTAGCATCTTTTTCACCAAAGTTTTCTTTCATGTAGTTGTATCTCCAAATCTCACCTGAAGCGTACATCGTTGTCCATAAACCATCATTATCCGTATCAGAAATTGAGCTTATAGCATCTTTATCTGCAGTCATAAGAGCTTTAATCATATTATCCTTATTAGCAAAACTCATAGAACCAGATTGGAATCCAAATCGATCTGCGTAGTTTCTAGAGATTTCTTCTTGAACTAATGATTTGCCCATTAGAGACATTTGCTTTCTTACAATATGAGTAGCGTTTCCTTTTTCACCTAGAATCCAAAGTCCATTATTACCATCAGGCATAATATTTGTAATTACTTCTTTGGCATTAAATTGAGTTGGGTTTCCGTTTTTATCTACTCCTGAGCCTGAATTTTCACCAGTTTGAGGAATATATCTTCCACCTTGTAAAAATTGAATTTGATCAGCCGGAGCTAAGTTTGGATCATATAGTGTAATTGCATCGGATACGATACCAGTAGTTACTGGATGATCTTTTTCATCACCAAAGTTCACGTTACCGTTTGACTTAATTAGTGTATCCTTTGAAACTAACCATTTTACGCCATTTTCTCCATTAACATAGCCAACATAGTTTTTAGAAGGAAACTTAGATCCTGATGGAGCAGTTGGAATATTTGTTGTTTGCAAATTAGATGATGAAAGAGCTGCAGGAATTTTCGAATCTCCCGCGTTGTAATAGTAAACTAGCTTTTCAAGATTAGTAGAATGTTGAGTCTCAATTACAGAAACTGTAATGTTTACAGTAGCTGCATTACCATTGTTATCTACTCCAGTTCCTGTGATGATTGCAGAACCACCAGATGCACCTAAAATCTTTCCGCTGTAATCACCTTTAGCGTTACCAATCGTATCAACATATGCAACATATGGATCAGAGGTTGTCCATTTTACTGGCTTTGTTGTGTCTAATCCACTTGGTTTTGCATGAGTGATTTGTGTAGTATTCATAAAAATCTTAGTGCCTGTCGAAATCGGCGCTACTGATTGAGTTGAAATAGTTGGTGCTGCTTTAGCAACAACGCCACTAAATGGAGTTGCAAACATTGAAGCTGCTAATACTGAAGCCGGTAAAGCTCTACCTAAAAACCATTTATTTCTTTTCATTTATCTTCCTCCAAAATAATTTTTTTAATTAAATTTCTAATCGAAGATCCCTTTTTTTATAAGTAACCGTTTTCAAGATTATCTAAAAAGGACAAATGATAACATGAAGTTGATTCGTTTCTATTAGCGATCATCCTAATTTGATTACGAATGATCGCTAAACTGTTACGAACCATATTGAAACAAGATTTTTGAAATTTCATATTGAAAATCGTTGAAATTATTTGATTTTAATACCTTTTGCTTCGTCTCGGGGTGATCCATTAAGTGTAAAAATAATCGACTTAACTCTTTGTGTAAAAATAAGTCTCCGGCACGAAGATTAATTAAAAATAGGATTTGTACAATTTTCCCATCGATTGTTGGCGGATTTTTAAAGATCACCACACTGATTGAATCTTGAATCGCGACCATTTTTAATGCATGTGGCGCAGCAATTCCATTTTGCAGTATCGTCGATATTTTATCTTCTCGTTCGACAACTAAAGCAGGATAGTTAGGTGCTGCAAATCCTAGTTCAACAACGCTTTTTGCCTTTTCTTTAATAAAGGCTTTGTAGTCAAACAACTCTTTGCTTTCTTCTATATAAAACAAATCTGTATGAAATAAAGATAAAAGTGTTGGTACGTCTTCTTTAACTTTATTAGCTGGGTATCTAGTAAGCGTACGTCGAATTCTTTGGACATCCGTTTCAGTTAGTATAGGTGCTACTTGTATATACGGAATTGAAATTTTGTCAAAAGGAATCGAAGTTGATGAAACTAATAAATCATATTCTTCTAAATTTACTGTTTGAAGCTCACTATACAGAACGACCTCAATTATTGCCCCTTGAAAAAGTGTCTCAAGTTTCATTTTCATTAAATCAGCCGATCCTGCTCCTAATCCGTACGATAGTAGAATTTTTTTGTAGGAACTTAATTGTTTTTGCTTCTCCCTTTCCACGTGAGCAGCTAAATGCATTGTAATATAGCCCATTTCGTCACTAGAAAGTTCGAACCCCCATATTTCCTTAATCATTTCAGAAAAATTTAAAGCAATCATAAATACATCTGAATACCTACTGTATACATCATCTATTAATGGATTCGTAAGCTTTAAATTGAAATATAATCTTCTTAGCAATGGATACATATGCATAATCATCGTATTTAAAAGTTGCTGATCACCTGAAAACTGAGTTAAGAATGTTTGATCTAATCTCTCTAAACAATTCTTTAATTTTTGTTTTAAGTCATTTTTTTCATGTTCCTCAATATCGTCTACACTCGATTTACCACTTATATGAGCAGCTAAATAGATTATTTCACTTTCTGGTAATACGACATGATATAGCTCAGAAAGAATTTCACAAATTCTCTTTGCTATATTCATAAACGATGGTTTGATTAGAGAAACATCTAACTTTTTTTCTTGATTAGGCAAGATAAAGTTGTGTTGAGTTACTCGAAACGAGAGTACTTGGATATGCACTAAAATATTCTCAAGTGCAAAATAACTTAATTTCAGTTGATTATTCTGTACTTCTTCACTCAAAACAGCTCGAATTTCCGCAAACGGAAACGCTTTCTCAAAAGTTTGATAATTTGACTTCTTTAATAATCCTGTTTCTTTTTGACTTAAGAAATAGGAAAACGCTCTTCTAAAATTCGTTTCATCCCCAAGTAAACGAACTCCGTAACGTGATTTTGTTTCTACTTTTAAATCAAAAATCCTTACTTGCTTTTCAACTTCAATCATGTCGGTAAAAACTGTCGATCTGCTAATCATTAGACTATCAGCAAACATATCGATCGTTTGAAACTCTGTCGTTTGAAGCAAAAGCATAATAATATTATTCACCCGAACGCGAGGTAAATCTGGTGCTAATGCCCCGTCTATTTCTTTCATATATGTTTGAACCAACTCTTGGTTCTCTACATAAAGTAAATAGCCCTCACCACGTTTTTTCTGAATCACAAATCCGGACTTTTCTCCAATCGCGTTTAACTCTTTCAATTCATTTCGCAATGTACGATTTGAAATAGCGAATTCTGACTCAAGTTCCTGTGAAGTTAGTGATTTTCCTTTTTGATACAAATATTGCAAAATTAAATCTCTTCGCATACATTACCTCACCACCCTAGATGCCTAATCTAGTATTTTAAGTTTACTTTCCAGTAAATCTATTTAACAGTTTGAATTTTTCCAATATAGTTCGCAATTTAAAACAAACACGCCTAGTTCATATGTCATATTTACTTACAATGTAATAATACGTCCTAAGCCCTACCGCGAAATACAGGAACATTTTACTAGCACCAATCGTTTCTAATTCTTTTGTATACAAAAAAAATCCTTATCTTAGCATAAAAGCACTAGGAGCAAGGATTTTGTCTTTTTTTTGTTTTAAGCATTTCTTAACAATGTATTAGAAATTCTGTAAGACGAGGTTAACACTTTCATCCGTTCAAACTTGAAAAAGCGCTCCTATTAACTGGGAACGCAAAGCGAGCCAAAAAGTAAGATAAATCTTTTAAGCCCTTTTTTGTAGTTATTCGATTAACTATTAAACACCATAATACTTAGCAAACAACTCTTTATTCCATTCATCTCCACCATCTACATTAGAGCTTTTAAAAACAGGTGGTTTTAATCCAGCTTGATGATATTTTTTTGCTAATAATATAGAAATTGATTGAGCAACAAAGGCTCCAGCCATTGTGGAAGTTGCCCCCATTCCTGTATTTGCTTCTTCTACATAAAAGGCAGCATCTCCAGGTCCGGTGCAATTATCTATGACTACATCACTATAATCGCAAAGATATTTTCCGCTACTATGTCTTGATTTTGAGCCTTCTGGATGACTTGGATTTGTAAAAGCAATTACCTTTGCACCACATTCCTGTGTCATTTTTGCAAGTTCAACAGTCATTCCATTTCTTCCCGAATTGGAAGCAATCACAAGAATATCCTTTGAGCTTATTTTGTATAAATCAAAAATTACCTTTGCATAAGCTTCTATTCGTTCAATCACAGTACTTTTTAAAGGATGGTCATGTAAAAAAAACTCATTCGGCAAAATTGGAGAGACTTCTGCAAACCCACCCGCTCTTACATAAAATTCTTCTGCAAACATATGTGAATGCCCCGAACCCGTAACAAGGAAGCGACCACCATTTTGAATGGCTTCAAAAATACAAGTTGCTGCATGGTCAATGTTTTGATTCTGTGTCGTATATAGTTTTTCGAGATTTGCCATCACAAACTTAAAATAATTCTCCATAAATGAATACCTTCTTTTATTGATTTAATAAAATTACCAACCGTACTTCTTTTCACTCCATTTTTTTATAACTAAATCTTGTTTTACGAAAACAAGACTATTTTGTTCAATATCTTTATCGATGATTGCACCTGCTCCTAACACACTATAAGCCCCTATTTTACATCCTGGCATAATAATCGTATTTACACCAGTTCTACAATAATCACCAAGATAAGCTGCATTTGAAAAATGTAAAGGTATTTCTTTCCGTCCATTTACAACGTGCTCAGTTTCACCGTCATCAAATCGTAATGTTCCACAAACCGTTGCTGCACCGATATCCGTATGACTGCCTATTGCACCATAAAACTCGCCATAGTGATATAGATAGACCTTATCCATTACCATTCCGCCAAGGAACTCTGCACAATGGTCGAATATACAATGCGATCCAATTGCAACTCCATCATAAATCATACAATAATTACGTATGGCAGTATGATCGCCAATAACTGCATTGCCATTGAAAATCGCACCATTATCTATGATTGTATTATCACCTACAATTAGGTTACCGTGAATGACAACTCGATCACCTATTGAGGAATTCTTACCAAGCTTTACGTGACCATGAATGGTTGCATTTTCAGAAATCGTTGCACCTTCTGCTAGTTCATTCTCTTTTATTGCATTACAAAAATGATTTACCATATATTCATTCGCTTCTAACATATGCCAAGGCTTATCAATATCAAAGAAATAGCCATTACATTCAATCGCTTGTAATTTTGTTTTCTCAAGTGATTTTAGAAGAGCAGCTTCGACGTATCGTTCTTTCGGAACACCCACTCCTACTTTTACATTCGGAAAATAATCGGGCGTTCTTCTCACTTCATCTAGTAATGACTCATCAAAAAGAAATCCTGCGAATTGATGGGTAATACTGTCACCACGGTAGTGAGCACCGATTGACTGGACAAATCCTTCCTTTATACTCGCACCGATCCAATTCCTTGATGTCTCTTCTAATTTTTTTAACAAAACAGTAGGTTTTTTCGAATTAGCTAACTGTTCAAGATCCTTTTGTTCGATGATCGTATCACCGTAAAGAGCTAGAAACTCCTTAGTACTTGAAAGTTTCTCAACTCCCTTTACTAAACTTTCTGCACTTCCTAAATTTGATTGATCAACAACAAATTTAACATGATCTATGTCGAATAGAAGATTTTCAATCTCTCTTTGATGTTCCTCATTAGCGACAACAACAATCTCTTCTATTCCCATTGCTACAATGGATTCAATATTATAACGTATTAATGGTTTACCAGCGATTTTTATTGCTGTTTTGGAGCGAACCGCGTTGAAAGGATTCATTTTACTCCCTTTGCCTGCCGCAAGAATTACTGCACTTTTTACCATTCTAATACCTCGACTATAAAATTTTTTTACTTATATTCAACTAATCGAAATTTATTTTTGCCTGCTAATAAATAAGGCATTAATTCGTATGCAAAAGGATGAATAAATCCAATGACATTATGTTCAACGGATTGCCCTAAATCTTTTAATGAAATTTGTACCTCTCCCTCATATTGTGCACTTCGATTATTTAAAATAGAAACTGTATATTTCACTCTCGGAGCACAATAGCAATGAGGTACTTCCATTCCCCTTGTATCAGTTGCACGAATAAGATTTGCTGGTTGATCTACTCTTGAAATAAGAACCTGCTCACTAATTTTCACCTTTGTCTGTTCGGGAACATATTGATTAAAAACAACTGGAATTTCTATATAATCTTGTTTGTAACATCTAGCCATTTCTTTGAGCTCTGAAAAATCTGCAAATGAGTCACCAATTAACACATCATTAAAACCATTTGCAAATAACTCTAGCATGGCAATATGGCTAGGAAAGAAGCGGTGTTTTTCAATTGTACAAACTCCATGACCTAAATGGTGTAAATCGTTAGGCGAAAGCTGCGAAGCAACAAATCCTCCAACTGGCACACCGAATAAAGCAAACATATTATTAATTGAGCGTATGTCCTCTAAAGACAATGCTGTATCTGGTAGAGGGAAAAAATTATGACAAGCTGTAAGTTGTCCGATATTTCCTTCTCGTTCTATTGTTTCTAAAAACTCACGGCATTCGCGTAAAGCGTTTCCATTTTGATTATTAGAAGACGACATTGAAGCATTTACTTCTATTTGAATTCCCTGTTTATTTTTTGATAGGAGCGCAACTTCTTCACTCGTAAACCCTCCATCGATGCGGAGCCTTGTGATGCCCATATTCTGTAATGCTGTAAGGTCGTTTAATGTACAACCCAACTCACTGAAAACTTCATCATTCATATCAGCTGACACAGTCATATTAAGTTCCTTGCAATAACTAAATAATTCATTCCAAGTGTCCGCATTTACATTTATTGCACCTTCAAAACCATGATTATTTAAAATCAGTGAAACAAATACCTTTTTAAAGCCTAATGATTTAGCCTTCTCCAAATAATCTTTGATTTGATCTAAAGGATAAAAGTTGGGATACACACTAATTCCTATTTCACGCATATTCGATCGCCCATTCCTTTATTTTTATTTTGAATTACTTGTATTTTTCACCAATAATGATGGCACCGAAAACTGGATCATAAAGAGGTGCAGATAGTTTAACTTGTGGTAAAGCCACACTTAACTTCTCCTTTAGCGTATCGAAATACTCAGCTGATTTCGTCAACAAACTTCCTGCCACAGATAGGCGGAAATTAATTGAACCCATTTGTCGGCTGATTCCGATGACTAAACGAACCAACTTATCTAGTTCTCCTTCAACAATTGTACGAGCAGCTTCGTCACCTTTAACCCAAGCTTCTAAAACAATTGGCGTACATGAAGCTACTTTATCTACCGGAATTGTATCTTCCAAGTATAATAAATCCATAAAATCTTCAGGAGTACTCATCTTAAAATGAGCTAGCAATTTTTCGGTAAATGAGGTAGGAGCAATTACTTTGTCGTACTCATTCATAATAGCCGCGATTGCATGTAAACCGATTTGGAAACCGCCACCCTCATCACTTATTAATCCGCCCCATCCGCCTGAGCGTATTATATTTCCTTTTGAGTCTACTCCCATAATAATAGAGCCTGTTCCAGCAATCATTAAAGCATCTTTTCGATCTCCGTTTCCACCAACAAGAGCAATTTCTGCATCATTCACTACTTCTAGCTGACAAGTAAAACCACTTTCTTTTAATGCATTCAAATAAATATCAATATCTTTCGGTCGATCTACTCCTGCAGAGCCTAGTACAAGAATCGCACTTTGTAAACGCTCTCCAAAATAAGAAACAAGCGTTTCATATATTTCACTAAATACTGGTCTAAGCCCCTCTACACCGATGTTGTTATAATTTGACATGCCAAAATTTTGATCAAATAACGTTTCTCCATCTAGACGTTCTTTGACCATAACTCTCGTTTTCGTTCCTCCGCCATCCATTCCAATTATCAATCTATTCATTATTTGTTGATCCATCCTTTCATAAGCTAATAAATTATCATCGTATCAACTTATACAAATAGCTTTAAATTCGTTCTGTTTCGTTTCTTATTTCATTTTAATTTTCAAATTTGTTATGAATGTATAGTTGCATTAATTGTAAAGTAAACAAATCTCATTTACTAGGTGGATATTTTCTTCATGTAAAGGAAAAAAACCACTTATTCAATGTGAACAACTCGTCAAGGTTTAGACTTAGAGAAATAATAAAAACAAAAAAAGTACCCTATAGCTAGACTTTTAAGTGTCTACTCTAAAGAGTACTTTTTATCTGTATTTATCTGTGCAGACTGTAATAGACAACACAAAGGCTGACACTTTTACAGTTCCAATATTCCATCAAGATTCTTTGACTCAAAGTTGTCGAGCATTGCACGTACTTCATCTGTTGATGATGTACTCATTAATTGATTTCTTAATTCACTTGCCCCTCTAAACCCACGAACATATATCTTAAAAAAGCGATGAAGAGCCTTGAACGAACGCAGCTCTAAATATGAATATTTATCATGGAGATCCATATGCAATCTTAAGAGATCAAGTAGTTCCTTACTGCTATGTTCTGTCGGCTCCATTTCAAAAGCAAATGGATTATGGAAAATACCACGCCCAATCATAATCCCATCAATACCGTATTGATGAGCGAGCTTTAAGCCAACTTGACGGTTTGGGATATCCCCATTGATCGTTAAGAGTGTATCTGGTGCCACTTCGTCGCGAAGTTTCTTTATCTCCGGTATTAGTTCCCAATGTGCATCCACTTTGCTCATTTCATCTCTTGTACGAAGATGGATCGACAGATTGGCAATGTCTTGTTTCAAAATGTGAGTTAACCAATCACGCCATTCGTCTACCTCAGAGAAGCCAAGCCTTGTCTTCACACTTACAGGTAATCCTCCTGCTTTTGCTGCTTGTATTAATTCTGCTGCGACGTCTGGACGGCGAATCAGGCCGCTTCCCTTTCCGTGCCCTGCCACATTAGGTACAGGACAGCCCATATTGATATCCACACCTTTAAACCCAAGTTCCGCCATACCAATACTCATTTGTCGGAAGAATTCAGGCTTATCACCCCATATATGAGCTACCATCGGCTGTTCATCCTCTGTAAAAGCCAAACGCCCACGCACACTTTTGTTTCCTTCTGGGTGACAATAACTTTCACTGTTTGTAAACTCTGTGAAAAACACATCTGGTCTGGCTGCTTCACTTACAACATGGCGAAATACAACATCCGTCACTTCTTCCATTGGTGCTAGTATAAAAAATGGTCGCGGTAAATCACGCCAAAAATTATCTTTCATTTCCATTTTCAAATCCTCTCATTATGGGACTCTTAGTCCAATCTCCTATCCCAAAATTAAAAAGCAAGATGTCCTTGCTTACACTTGTACCTTTAGTCACTTATTATCTCCACGCTATTAAACAACAATCCAGTGATCCTAGTTAATAAAGGTTTTGCTAAAAACTGAAGAACTTTAAAATAACACTAGGTTCAAAAACTTGTGTCAGTTCCCTTCCTTAAGTACTAATTTCGCGACAGCTTCTACGTGACTAGTATGTGGGAACATATCCACTGGCTGGATCTCTACTGTTTTATAACCACCGTCTTCAAGTACTCGTAAATCTCTTGCTAATGTAGCAGGATTACATGATACGTAAACTACTTTGCTTGGCTTCATATCAATGATTGTATTTAGTAAAGCCTCGTCACAACCCTTTCTTGGAGGGTCTACAACTAATACTTCAGCTGTAATTCCTTGCTTGTACCAATTAGGTATCACTTCTTCGGCTTTCCCTACTTCAAATTCAACATTTGTCATCTCATTAAGCATTGCATTTCGTTTCGCATCTTCAATCGCTTCTGGTACAATTTCTACACCATAAACCTTCTTAGCCTTTTGAGCTAAAAATAAGGATATTGAACCGATTCCACAGTATGCATCAATAACTGTTTCACTACCGTTTAAGTTTGTATACTCGAGTGTTTTATCATATAAAACCTTAGTTTGTGTAGGGTTTACTTGATAAAATGATCGAGCTGATATTTCAAAAGTAATGTCACCAATTTTATCTTTGATTGTTTCACTTCCGTATAATACAATTGTTTGGTTTCCAAGAATCACATTTGTTTTTTCATTATTTACGTTTTGAATAATACTTGTAATTGTTGGATATTTCTCAACAATTCTAGCTATTAATTCATCTTTTTGAGCAAAGTTCACTTTATTAGTAACAAGAACTAGCATTGATTCATTTGTATAGTATCCATAGCGTGCCATTATATGACGCAATAGTCCTTTGTGGCCAAATTCATCGTATGGCTCGATTTTTAATTCTTCACAAAGATCTTTCACAGCTTGTATCATTTCATCATTTTCTTTACCTTGAATGTAGCATTCATTCATTGGAATAATTTCATGGCTTCTCTTTTGATAGAAACCAACAACTAATCCACCTTCTAGTTCCCCTACTGGAACTTGTGCTTTGTTACGATAACTCCATGGATTTTCCATTCCTAACACGGGATGGATTATTACATCATCAAGTTTCCCAATTCGTTTTACAACTTCTACTACTTGTTTATGTTTCGCCGCAAGTTGGCCTTCATAGCTCATATGTTGAGTTTGACAACCACCACATTGATTGTAAATTGAACAAATTGGTTCTACTCGTACATCACTTTCTTTTTGGAACTCAATAATTTTACCGAATCCAAACCCTTTGCTTGTTTTTAGCAACTTAATTTGTGCTTTTTCACCTGGAAGTGCATTTGGTACAAAGATTGGATATCCATCTACCTTTGCAACTCCATGTCCTTCATGGGTTAAATCGATAAATTCAACATCTATGAATTGATTCTTTTCTACAGGTAACACTCTTTTCGACAAGTCCCTTACCTACCTTTCAACCTTTTATTAAACCATTTCATTATACAAAATAAATAACCACGTTAACTACCGTGGTTACTTTTTCTAGTATTTACTACTATTTCACTTATTATGGTACATAGATTTCTAAGTGGTTGTAAAGCATATCGACAGTACATGGTGTTTCTCCACCATACTCACCATCAATATTTAATAGTAGTTTATCATCAGACATAATTTTTAAATGGCTTGCTCTAGTATAAAGAACATGTTCATTTTGTACATGCTGGCCACTTAATAGCTGAGCACATACTCTGATGATTTCAGCTATGTTTGATTTCTTTAAGACTAATAAGTCAAATTGTCCATCATTAATACTTGCATCAGGCGCAATTTTTTCAAATCCACCAACAGAATTTGTATTCGATAATAAGAACAAAAATGCTTCTTCATCAAATACTTTTCCGTCATACTCAATTTTTAATCGTGTAGGCTTAACTCTTGGTAGCATTTCAATACCTTTTAAATAATATGCTAGCTGTCCTAACATTGTTTTTAGTTTACTAGGTACTTCATATGTTAATTCTGTGATTTTACCGGCAGCTAAAATATTTACAAAATATTTATCATCAACTCTTCCAATATCAAGGGGGACAGTTTGCCCATTTGTTATGACTTCAGCCGCTTCCATAATTGAAACATTCACACCAATTGCTCTAGCAAAATCATTTGTTGTCCCAACTGGGATTAATCCTAACTTTGGTCGATATTCTTGTTCTGCCATACCACTAATGACTTCATTAAGTGTTCCATCTCCACCGCAAGCTACAACTAAATCAAATTTTCGTTCACATGCTTCTCTTGCTGCGATTGTCGCATCACCTGCACCGGTTGTTGCATGACAAGAGGTTTCATAACCCGCTTGCTCAAACAATTGCAACACATCGGGAAGCTTTTTCTTAAAAATTTCACGACCAGAAGTAGGGTTGTAGATAATTCTTGCACGTTTCATCATTAACCATCCTACTTATTTATTTAAGTTCTCTAACTTATATCCTAACCTAAAAAGTTTTTGTAGTAAACTTTTTCCATTTACTTATCTATTTTTACCTTTCTAAAGCATGTTCAAACCCATATTGGAAAGCAATATTATATTATATTAAATTTATATTACATTCGTTTCTTTGCTATATTTTTCTATCGTTTTGAACAACTTAATCATTATAGTACATATTGATGATAAATACATTAAAGTAGAATTAAGGATTGATAATGAGATGGAAAACAAACCGTTCGTGAATGTAGAGTATTTTGCTCTAAAAAAGTTGAAAATTTACCGAGAAAGTGTTTTGCGTTTTTTATTAAGAGCAATAATGGCTAGTATGTTTATAGGCTTCGGAGTTATAGTAGCATTTAAATCAGGTCATTTCTTTCATGCTGCGTATACACCATTTGCCTACCCAATGGCTGCTATAACAATTACCGTCGCCATTCTTCTAATTGCATACGGTGGTGCTGACCTATTTATAGGAAACATATTTTATTTTGCCTATACTGCCATAAGAGGAAAAATGAAATGGCCAGAGGTGTTACATTTATGGCTTATATCTTACATTGGAAATATACTAGGTGCTGGTTGTTTTTCTTTATTAATACATATAACAGGATTATATAACGACCCAACAGTAAAGTGGATATCCTTTTGTATGCACCAACAAGCCAACCATATTATTGAGTCATTTTGACTCTAAACAATGCAAAAAACTACGGAGCTTATAGCCCGTAGTTTTTTGTATTGAAAACCTTATCTTTTTTGAATTTCTTCCATTAAGATTTTATTTAATAGTGGTGGATTCGCTTGGCCTTTAGTCGCTTTCATCATTTGACCAACAAGGAAACCAATAGCTCGGTCCTTACCATTTTTAAAGTCTTCAATTGATTGTGGATTAGCATCAAGAGTATCAATAACGATTTTACGAAGTGCGCCTTCATCAGATAATTGTACTAAGCCTTTCGCTTTTACAATTTCGTTTGCGTCTCCGCCGTTTTCAATTAGCTCAGTGAATACTTTTTTCGCAATCTTAGAAGAGATTGTACCGTCTGTAATTAACTTAAGCATACTGGATAAGTTTTCAGGCGTTAAAGCAACTTCATGCAGTTCCTTTTGTGATTTATTTAAGTACGCTGAAACTTCACCCATTAACCAGTTAGATGCTAATTTTGCATCTGCACCATTGTTTACAGTTTCATCGAAGAAATCAGACATTTCTTTTGTTAAAGTTAATACCATTGCATCATATGCTGGTAAACCTAATTGCTCTACATAGCGTTTTTGACGAGCATCTGGAAGCTCCGGAATACTTTGGCGAACACGTTCTTTCCACTCATCATCAATGTATAGTTCAACTAAGTCTGGTTCTGGGAAGTAACGGTAATCATCCGATCCTTCTTTTACACGCATTAAGATTGTAGTCTTTGTAGCTTCATCGTAACGACGAGTTTCTTGTTGGATTACTCCGCCAGATAATAGAACTTTTTCTTGGCGAACTTGCTCATGCTCTAGTCCTTTTTGAACGAAAGCAAATGAGTTTAAGTTCTTTAATTCTGCTTTTGTACCAAATTCCTCTTGTCCAAATGGACGTAAAGAAATATTAGCATCACAACGAAGTGAGCCTTCTTCCATTTTTACATCTGATACCCCACTGAATTGAATAATTGACTTAAGTTTTTCTAAATATGCATAAGCCTCTTCAGGAGTTCTCATATCCGGCTCAGAAACGATTTCAATTAATGGAGTTCCTTGACGGTTAAAGTCTACTAATGAATATCCTTCATCTGTATGATTTAACTTTCCAGCATCCTCTTCTAAATGAACACGAGTAATACCGATACGTTTCTTTTTGCCACCAACTTCGATTTCAATCCATCCATTTTCACCAATCGGCTTATCAAATTGAGAGATTTGGTAAGCTTTTGGATTATCAGGGTAGAAGTAGTTTTTACGGTCAAACTTTGTTTCAGTTGCAATTTCACAATTTAATGCCATTGCTGCCCTCATACCAAAGTTGACAGCTTCTTCATTTAATACTGGTAACACACCTGGATAACCTAAATCAATTACACCAGTGTTTGTATTTGGTTCTGCACCAAACGCATTAGGGCTTGGTGAGAAGATTTTTGATTTTGTTTTTAATTCTACGTGTACTTCTAAACCGATTATCGTTTCAAAATTCATCTTTCCCGCGCCTCCTTATAGTTGTGGTCTTTGTTTTGTAAAGTCAGTTGCTTGCTCGTATGCATGGGCAACTCTGTAAATTGTAGACTCATCAAAATGTTTACCGATAATTTGTAATCCTAATGGAAGACCATTATGGAAACCACAAGGAACAGAAATCGCAGGAACACCCGCTAAGTTAATTGGAATCGTTAAAATATCATTTGCGTACATTGTCATTGGATCGCTTACTTTTTCGCCTACTTTAAATGCAGGAGTTGGTGTAGTTGGTCCAATAATAACATCATAGTTTTCAAATACTTTCTCGAAATCTTCTTTTATTAATGTACGTACTTGTTGAGCTTTTTTATAGTAAGCATCGTAGTAACCAGAACTTAATGCGTAAGTCCCTAACATGATACGACGTTTTACTTCATCTCCAAAGCCTTCAGCTCTAGTTTTCTTATAAAGATCAATTAAGTTTTCTACATCAGCTGCTCGATGTCCGTAGCGAATACCATCGAAACGAGCTAAGTTAGCAGATGCTTCAGATGAAGAAATTAAATAATATGTAGCTAGTGCATATTTAGAATGTGGTAATGAAACCTCTTCCCAAGTAGCGCCTAAGCTTTCTAATAAATTTAAAGCAGCCATAACAGATGCACGAGCTTCTTCACCAACGCCTTCTCCTAAATATTCTTTAGGTACAGCGATACGAAGACCTTTTACATCACCTGTTAACGCCTTAGCGAATGAAGGAACTTCTACATTTGCTGAAGTTGAGTCACTTGCATCTAATCCTGAAATTGCTTGTAATAACAATGCATTATCTTCTACATTTCTAGTTATAGGGCCAATTTGGTCTAGAGAAGAAGCAAATGCTACTAAACCAGAACGAGATACACGACCATATGTAGGTTTTAAACCAACAACCCCACAGAATGAAGCTGGTTGACGGATAGATCCACCTGTATCTGAACCTAAAGAGAATAATACTTCTCCAGCAGCAACTGAAGCTGCAGAACCACCGCTACTTCCGCCTGGTACGTATTCAGTATTCCATGGATTACGAGTACCACCGAACGCAGAATTTTCATTAGATGAACCCATTGCAAATTCATCCATATTTAATTTTCCGATCGTAATGCTTTCAGCTTGTGCTAATTTCGTAACAACTGTCGCATCATAAATTGGATTGAAGTTCTCAAGAATTTTACTTGCACAAGTAGTACGAAGACCTTTTGTAACGATATTATCTTTTACACCAATAGGCATACCAGCAAGAATTCCACGAGACTCATCCCAAGGCTTTTCATCAAGTGCTTTTGCTTGTAGACGCGCTTGTTCTTCATTTAAGGTTAAAAATGATTTTACTTCACCATCAACTGCAGAAATTCGCTCATAAGATTCATTTACTAATTCTTCTACTTTAATCTCTTTTGATTTTAATTTGCTATGTAATTCTGAAACTGTATATTCAAATAATGACATTCTAATTCCCCCCTTAATCCAATATTGACGGTACTTTAACTTGTCCATCTTTGTGGTCTGGTGCATTTTTCAGTACCTCTTCAATTGGTAAACCTTTACCTGGCTCATCTTTACGTAATACATTACGCATTTTTAGGACATGTGTAGTTGGTTTCACATTTGTTGTATCAAGTTCACCTAACTGCTCAGCAAAATCTAAAATTGCTCCAAGTTGTTTTGAAAACTTCTCTGCTTCTTCCTCTGTCACCGCTAAACGCGCTAAATGAGCAACGTGCTTAACTTGCTCCATTGTAATTTTTGACATTTATATGCACCTCCATATTATTCGCACAACATACAATATACTGATAATACCAAATTTCCCATGTGTCGGGCAACATTCCACTTAAATACAAGTAAAATAATTACAGACTGTCCGCCAAACGCTCTCTTTCTTCGTTACTTCACCTAACTGAAACTCATTATCGTATAGGATAACTCTGCTCCTCATTAGGTTAAATGAAACTCGAAAGACATTCGCTTTCAAACAGTCTGTACTAAAATTCTTACATATAAAATTAATCAAACGTTTGTTTAAATTTAGACTAAAGTTTATTCGGCAGGGATTCTTGTTAGTTCAATTCCATATTTTTTAAAATACTCAATTGAATAATCATCTGGATAACCTACATTATAAACAACTCTAGTAATCCCCGCTCCATTTATCATTTTCGCACAAGCTCGACATGGTGCAGTTGTACAATAGATTGTCCAATTATCACCTTTCGTTTTTTGAATTCCTGATTGTACTAATTGATAAATTGCATTTTCTTCAGCATGGAAAGCATCACAAGGATACTGATCTGAGTATTTACCACTATCCAATAATCCTTCTTGACGAGCAGCAAAGCGTGGACATCCCCCATCAATACAATGCTTAGCACCTTTCGGATATCCATTATACCCAGAAGCAATTATTCTATTATCACTTACAATAACTGCTCCGACCCTTCTACTTCCGCAAGTTGAACGAAGAGAAGTTATAAATGCCTGTCCTAAAAAATAAGAGTCCCAATCATCGCGAGTTCCTAAAGGAATTGAATCTACTAATTGAATAATTCTCTGTAAAATTTGCATGGTATCCCTTCTCTCTGTTCACTATCTTTATTTAAAATTATAGCATAATAATATGGGGAAGGGCTCTGCATGAAAATATTTAGTGTTATGGTTTTCATCAACAATGTGAACCATTTCTGATTACGCTAGTTTATACATTTTTTCTATCATTTAAAATTACAAAGAAACCCACAAAGAATTTCTTCGTGGGTTTCCTCTTTATAGGTTGTCCAAAAGACAAGCCTTACTATTTATTAAAGCATTTCTGAAGTTGTTTTACCTTGCATGTGAAGAACTAGGTAATCTGGTCCGCCTGCTTTTGAGTCAGTACCTGACATGTTGAATCCACCAAATGGTTGGTAACCAACGATTGCACCAGTACATCCACGGTTAAAGTATAAGTTACCAGCGTGGAAGTCTTCACGTGCTTTTTCGATGTTTGCACGGTTGTTAGAGATAACAGCACCTGTTAAACCGTATTCAGTGTTGTTAGCAATTTCTAAAGCGTGATCAAAGTCTTTAGCTTTACAGAATGCTACAACTGGTCCAAAGATTTCTTCTTTCATTAAACGAGCATCTTCAGCAACGTCAGCAACGATTGTTGGTTTGATGAACCAACCAGTAGAATCGTCTCCTTCTCCACCTGTTACTACACGGCCTTCTTCACGTCCGATTTGTACGTAGCTCATTACTTTATTGAAAGCAGCTTGGTCATTAACTGGACCCATGTAAGTTGAACGGTCTTCTGGGTTTCCAACAGTTAATTCGTTTGTTAATTCGATTGCACGAGCAAGAACTTGATCATACACATCTTGGTGAATTACTGCACGAGAACATGCTGAACATTTTTGACCAGAGAATCCGAATGCAGATGCAACGATTGATTTAGCAGCTAATTCTAAATCAGCTTCTTTATCAACTACCATTGTGTCTTTACCGCCCATCTCAGCGATAACACGTTTTAACCAGATTTGACCTGGGTTTACTTTTGCAGCGCGCTCATAAATACGGATACCAACTTCTTTAGAACCAGTAAAGCTGATGAAACGAGTGCGTGGGTGATCAACTAAGTAATCTCCTACTTCAGCACCACTACCTGGTACGAAGTTTACTACTCCTGCAGGTAATCCAGCTTCTTCTAATACTTCTAAGAATTTGTAAGCAACTACTGGAGTTGTACTTGCTGGTTTTAATAGAACAGTGTTACCTGTTACTACAGCAGCTACAGTTGTTCCAGCCATGATTGCAAATGGGAAGTTCCAAGGAGAGATTACAACACCAACTCCTAATGGAATGTAGTTGAAACGGTTATATTCACCTGGACGGCTTTCAACAGGAATTCCGTCTTTTAATTGTAACATTTGACGAGCATAGAACTCTAAGAAATCAATTGCTTCAGCTGTATCAGCATCTGCTTCATTCCAAGGTTTACCAGCTTCTTTAGTTAATAAAGCTGAGAATTCGTGTTTACGACGACGAATAATTGCAGCCGCACGGAATAAGATGTCAGCACGAACTTCAGGTTTAACTTTTTTCCATGTATTAAAAGTTGTATCAGCAATTTGCATAGCTTTTTCAGCTAAGTCACGGCTTGCTTTAGATACAGTACCAATAACTTCTTTATGATTTGAAGGATTTACAGATACGATTTGTTCTTCTGTAAAGATACGCTCTCCACCAATGATTAGTGGATATTTTTCACCTAAATAAGATGAAACTTTTGCTAATCCTTGTTTGTATTGTTCTTGATTTTCCTCTAAGCCAAAGTTTGTAAATGGCTCATGTTTGTAAGGTATAACCATTGAATAAATCCCCCTTTAGTTTGAAAATAGCAATAACTGTAACCGTTTTTCTATCAGTCTTTTCAGTCAATTGCTAGTAGTATAACTACTGAATAAAAAAACTCACATTTACATAATACAATATTCCTATATATTCTTCAAATATGAAACGCTTACAGATTCTTCCCTAATATATAAAAAAAGGAAGAGTAGTCCTCTTCCTTTTAGTTATAAATATGCACACTTGGTTCTTTAGCATCTACATCTTTTACGATCAGTGCTTCCTGTCCATTTGATGAGAATATATTCGTCTCAACCTTTAAGTATGAAGGGAAATGGTCCATCATAAGTCCCGCTACATATTGAGTAAAAGCTATGACTTCTGCCTTACCATAAAATTGCATAGGTATATCAATTTTTAGTTGTATTAATTCATTATCCTTATAAAAACCGGTGCCTACAACACCAGTATAATTCGGAAAATAATTTTCTATATCTGATTTAAAATTAACCATTTTCATTGCATCATCTCGGTAATCTGCAGTTGCAGCAGCTGAAGGGAATAAATAGTATTTCTCATTTATTTTATCCCAATTGCTAATTGAGAGGTCATTTCCAGACACTGAAGTCATAGCTACATAGTTTCCAGGTACTACAGATGACTGACTTTGCTGACGGAAAATAGCAAATGTGATTGGAATATCTTTAAATTCGTCCATTTTTCGAATTCGCGTCAAAATTTCTTGTGCGATCGCTTTACCTTGTTTAATCATTTCATCTTGAGGAATTTTAAGCTCTCTTGGGTAGCCATGCTCCTCTTGATAATAATAAACAGAGTTCATTGCTAAACCAATTGCTACGCCCTCAACTTTAACTTCTTTTCCGTCCTTTTTTAGATAATCCTGCTCTAAAATAGAATTTAAAAATATCGGAGCTTGTTTAGCTTTTTGATCTTCAGAAAGATTTTTTGTATCCGTTTGAATTGGATTCAATCCATCATTTGTAATCGAACTTGGCTTTAAATTTGCGCTCTTAAGTGCATCTTGTTTTTGTTTAAATTGTGAAGGAGTATACTTCCTTTTTAGCCAAGATTCCACCGTTTTTTTACTTAATAATTGTCCTTCTTGATACAGGTAATCTTTTGTTGAATATTGCTCTTGTACAATTCGCATTAAACCTAATTCAAATTCACTAATATCAAGTCTATTATCGATATTTGCAACGACAGCACCTCTTGTTTTACTCGGTTTAAATGGAAGTATTGTCTTGTAGTAATCATTTGAAATTGAATAACGGGGTATTATTGCGTCTTCCCCTTTTTTATTATTGCTCTCTTGTACAACCTTATCTTCATTCTTTATTGATAATGAACAGCCAGATAAGATGAGCGAAAAACAACATAGGAGCATTCCTATACGTTTTTTCATCTAACTCACACCTTCTACTTATTAAGTGAACGAACTACTATCATTAATCCGTCCTCTAATTGATTGAAATTTTATTGTGGTTGAAGCTCTTTAATCATTCTCTCTTCATCCCAAATCTCGATATTTAATTTACGTGCATCATCTAATTTCGATCCAGCTGCCTCACCTGCAATGACTAGATCAGTACTCTTACTAACACTTCCTGCTACTTTTGCGCCAAGTGCTTCTAACTGCTTCTTAGCCTCACTTCTAGTCATCTGTTCTAGCTTACCAGTTAATACTACTGTTTTACCAGCAAAAAGAGAATCCATATTAATATTTTCTACTTGAATCCCTTTATATTCAGTATTTACTCCAACAGTTTTAAACGTTGAAATAAGTTCTTTTACTTCGTCTTGTGAAAAATAATCATTAATTGACTGGGCCATTTTAGAACCAATTTCATTAATTCCGGTTATTTCCTCAACCGATGCTTCCATCAATCGATCAATTGTTTGGAAATGCTGTGCTAATGTTTTTGCTGCTTTAGCTCCAACATGACGAATACCTAAACCAAATAATAATTTTTCAAGTGAATTTTCTTTAGAAGCTTGTATTGCAGAAATTAATTTATCTGCTGACTTTTCTCCAAATCGTTCAAGTGATAATAATTGTTCTTTCGTTAGAAGATAAAGATCTGTAAATGTCTTAATCAAATTTGCATCGAATAGTTGTGATACTACCCTTTCACCTAGACCCTCGATATTCATAGCATCACGAGAAGCAAAATGAATTAATCCTTCACGAATTTGAGATGGACAGAAGGGATTTACACAACGTAGCGCTACTTCACCTGCTACTCTTATTAGCTCATGATCACATGAAGGGCAGTGAGTTGGCATTGCAAAAGGCTTTTCATTACCAGTACGACGATCTAATAGTACATTTACTACTTCAGGAATAATATCTCCAGCCTTGCGAATAACGACTGAGTCACCAATCCGAATGTCTTTTTCTTTAATTAAATCTTCATTATGAAGCGATGCACGTTTTACTACTGTACCTGCAACACGAACAGGTTCTAAAATTGCAGTTGGTGTTACCACACCTGTACGTCCAACACTTAATTCGATATCTACTAATTTGGTTACTACTTCTTCAGCTGGGAACTTATATGCAATAGCCCATCTTGGTACTTTTGCTGTTGATCCTAACTTTTTCTGAATACTGTATTCATCCACTTTTATGACAATTCCATCAATCTCATAAGGCAATGATGGGCGTTTTTCTTTCCATTCTTCAACGTATTCAATTACTTCTTCAATTGTATGGCATGTTTTGCGGAAAGTATTTGTTTTAAATCCAAGTTTGTGAAGATAGTCTAATGCTTCGCTATGCTTTTGAATTGAAAATTCCTCAGCTGTAGGGAATCCATAAACGAAGAACGACAAATCTCGCTTTGCAACAATTTTCGGGTCAAGTTGGCGTAATGAACCAGCCGCTGCATTTCTTGGATTTGCAAATAATTCTTCCCCATTCTTTTCACGCGATTCATTAACCTTTTCGAAGCTAGCTTTTGGCATAAATGCTTCACCACGAGCTTCTATTGTAATTGGCTCAGAAAGTCTTAATGGAATTGCTTTAATCGTCTTTAAATTATGCGTAATATCTTCTCCAACTGTACCATCACCACGAGTAGCACCTTTTACAAACAATCCATTTTCATATTGAAGTGAAACGGCTAAGCCGTCTATTTTAAGTTCACAAACATAAGATACTCCCGCAGAATCCTGTCTAATTCTTTGGTCGAAATCTCTTAAATCTCCTTCATTAAACGCATTGCCTAGGCTTAACATTGGATGACTATGAACGACTTTTTCGAACAAATCAATTGCCTGTCCACCTATACGTTGCGATGGAGAATCCGGTGTTAAAATAGCTGGATACTGTTCTTCTAATCCAATTAATTCATGTAATAGTGAGTCATACTCGGCATCTGGCACTGATGGCTGATCTAATACGTAATACTCATAGTTGTATTGATTTAATTTTGTTCTTAGTTCTTCAACTATATCAATGATTTTTTGATCCAAGAGCTCTCCATCCCTTCTATGCTTTCGTAATTGGAGCAAATTTTGCTAATAAACGCTTAATACCAACAGGACTTGGGAATGCAATATCTAACTCCATTGCTTCGCCTTCTCCTTTTACACTTACAACTGTACCAATTCCCCATTTCCCATGAGAAGCTTTATCTCCAACTCTCCAACCTAGTGACTCTCCACCTGTTGTTTTCATTGCCACCGCTGGTCTAGATACAGCACGGCGCTCAGTTACTACTTTCTTATTAGCACGATCTAATAGCTCATCAGGAATTTCATTAATAAAGCGAGATTCTTGGTTTACACTAGTACGCCCATAAAGTGTACGTGTTTGAGCATTTGTAATATATAAATCCTTTTCAGCACGTGTTATACCTACATATGCTAATCGTCTTTCTTCTTCCATTTCTTCTTCGTCCATTAAAGAACGGCTATGTGGAAAAATACCTTCTTCCAAACCGATTAGAAACACTACCGGAAACTCTAATCCTTTTGCAGAGTGAAGCGTCATAAGTATCACCTCATCTGCTTGCGACTCTTCTTTATCCGCTTGATCGATATCAGATACTAATGCTAAATCAGTTAAAAATGATACTAAGCTTTTATCCTCACTGCTTTCTTCAAAAGCATTTGTAACTGTTAAAAACTCTTCAATATTTTCGATTCTAGAAGCTGATTCAATTGTATTTTCATCTTTTAACATTTGGATATAGCCTGTTTTATCAAGTACTTCTTCAACTAGTTCAGTTACTGATAAATAATCTAGCATCTGTTGCCAGTTTTTCGTCATAGCATGAAAATCTCCAACTGCTTTTGTAATTTTCCCACTTAATCCAACGAAATCAATTTGCTCTAAAGTATCAGATAAAGATAAGTCATTCATTATGCTATAATTAATAATTTTATCTACGGACGCTGCACCTACACCACGTTTTGGCACATTAATAACTCTTGAAAAACTGATCTCGTCATCTGGATTAGCAATAAATCTTAAATAAGCAAGTACATCTTTAATTTCTTTACGATCATAGAACTTTACTCCGCCGACCATTTTATAAGGAATATTAGACTTAACTAAAACTTCCTCCATTGCACGTGATTGTGCATTCGTACGATATAGAATTGCAACATCGCCATATTGACGAACGCCTTCTTTTTTCCACTCGGCTAGCTTACCAGCTACGAAATATCCTTCGTCTTGTTCAGAGGCAGCTCTGAAATAATGAATCGGAGTACCTTCTCCATTTTCTGTCCATAGCTTTTTCGCTTTACGATTTGAATTATTCGTGATAACTGCGTTCGCTGCATCAAGAATCGTTTGAGTTGAACGATAGTTTTGTTCTAACAGAATAACTTGTGCTTTTTCGTAATCTTTTTCGAATGAAAGAATATTAGAAATATCTGCTCCTCGCCAGCGATAAATTGATTGATCTGAATCACCTACAACGCAAATATTTTTGAATTGCTCGGCAAGTAATTTTACAATTTTATATTGAGCATGGTTTGTATCTTGATACTCATCCACATGAATATATTGAAATTTTCGTTGATAATATTGTAGTACCTCTGGAACGCGTTCAAACAAATTTATTGTCATCATAATTAAATCATCGAAATCTAAAGAATGATTTTTACGTAGTCGATCTTGATAAGATGCATAAATTTCTCCAACAACTTTTTCATATGGAGTAAAAGCATCTCTTGAATAATCTGCAGCAGTTTGTAGTTCATTTTTTGCACTACTAATAGTTCCTAGAATACTACGTGGATCAAATTTCTTTGAATCTAAGTTTTTCTCTTTAAGGATATTTTTTATTACTGTTAATTGGTCAGTTGTATCTAATATAGAAAAGCTTCTATTGAATCCAATACGATCAATATCTCTACGAAGGATCCGTACACACATTGAGTGAAATGTTGAAATCCAAATATCTTCTGCATCTTTTCCAACTAGATTAAAAATACGCTCTTGCATCTCTCTAGCTGCTTTATTTGTAAATGTGATCGCAAGTATATTCCAAGGAGCGACGCCTTTTTCACCTAATAAATACGCAATTCGATGTGTTAGTACTCGAGTCTTACCTGAACCTGCTCCAGCCATAATTAATAAAGGACCATCAACCGTTTTAACGGCTTCTTTTTGCATTGGATTTAAACCTTGCAATAATTCTTCTGCTGTTTTCATTACTTAGTCGCTCCTTTTTTTACAGCTTTCACAGTTTGTAAAGCTTCTTGTAAGTTATCATATATAATGTTCCCAACAATAATCGTATCAGCAAATTGCTTCATCTCAACTGCATGTTGAGCTGAAGCAATTCCCCCACCATAGAATAATTTCGTATTGTTTAATACTTTTGAGACTTCTTCTACCACCTGGGGTGAACCATATATGCCGCTATATTCTAAATAAAAAATCGGTAATTTTAATAATTGCTCAGAAACTTCCGCATAAGCTACAATATCTTCTATTGAAAGATCTGTCACTGCACTTGTCAGCTTTGCTGCCTTACAATCTTCATTTAATATACAATAACCTTCCATTACCAATTCTTCAGCATGAACTAAATGAGCGAATTCTTTCATTGCTTGTTGATGCATACCAATAATCCACTTTGGATCATTACTATTTAAAACTGTCGGGATAAAATAGAAATCATAACCTGGAGTTACGGCTTCAAGATTTGATACCTCTAAAATACATGGTACTGCATAGCGTCTTATTCTAATTAGTAGAGATATCGTAGCATCTAACGTTACATCGTCCGTTCCACCAACTAAAATTGCATCCGTTCCTGACTCACAAATTTTTTCTAATTCATCATCAGAGATTTCTTTGTTTGGATCTAATTTAAATATGTGATTCCATTGTGAATAATCGTACATTTTGTCCTCCGGAATTGTTTTTTAACATTAATTTATCTATTTTTATTAAGTACTTTTATCAAAAATATAAATGTATTGTATCTTATAAAAAAGGAAAAGTAACCCTACGTCCCCATTTTAAGTAATTAATACTAATTGTTTCCTATTATATTGAAACAATTAAAGGGAAAAATGGTAAAGAGTGATTGAGTCACTGATACTTATTATAAGGGGAGTTACTGTTGAGACCAAATATTAGCATTATAAATGCACTTATACGTATAACTGCTGGCTTAACTATTTTAGCTTACGGCACAGCAAAGCTCACACGCAGAAGATGTAGTAATTCTGTCATCATTTTAATCATAATCGGTGCCATGAAAGTTGCAGAGGGAGTATTACGTTTTTGCCCAATGACTGCTCTTGGTAAGAAATGTAAGATTATGGCAGATAAACACGACGAGGGAGATACATTCGAAGATTATATTCAACCTTCATAAAAATAGTTTATCAAAAATGGAGTAGATTGTATAGATAAAAATAGAACACTAGTTCTTATTTTAACAAGAAATAGGGTCGTCATTAATCATAAATGACGACCCTTTCTTACTAATTATTTACTTTAATTGCTTTATGCGCTATATCGTGGCGATAGAATAAGCCAGTTGATTGAACCGTATCAATTTGTTTATATACATTTTCGCAAGCTTCATTAATGGAGCTTCCTTTATGTGCAATAATTAATACTCGTCCACCATTTGTAACATATTCATTATTTTCAAGCTTTGTACCAGCGTGGAAAACCATTGTTTCATTACTTACATTATTTAATCCAGATATTACAACGCCTTTTTCAGGAACTTCTGGATATCCATTTGCAGCAAGCACAACTCCAACAACAGCTTCCTCTGACCATTCTAAATTGATTTCTTCTTCATTTAGTATTGCTAATAATACTTCAGCTAACTCACTCTCTAAACGAGGTAATACAACTTCAGTCTCTGGATCGCCAAATCTTGCATTAAACTCTATTACTTTAGGTCCCTGGCTTGTTAACATTAATCCAGCATAAAGTATTCCAGTAAAATGTCTTCCTTCAGAAATCATTGCTTCTGCGACTGGTACTACTATTTCTTTTAAAGATTGTTCAACAACTGACTCTGAGATTTGTGGTACTGGCGAATAAGCACCCATACCACCCGTATTAGGTCCTTTATCTCCATCATAAGCACGTTTATGGTCTTGAGCGATTACCATAGGATAAACCTTATTCCCGTTAACAAACGACATTAGCGAGAATTCTTCGCCCTCCAAATATTCTTCAATTACTACAGATGCACTTGCATCGCCGTACTTTTCATCAAGTAGCATGTCATGAAGGCTTACGATTGCTTCTTCTATTGTTATCGCTACAACTACACCTTTACCAGCTGCTAAACCATCAGCTTTAATAACAATCGGTGCACCAACTTTTTCAACATATGCTTTTGCTTCTTCAAAATTAGTAAACGTTTCATAAGCTGCAGTTGGGATAGCGTATTTTTTCATTAAATCCTTTGTAAAGCTTTTACTTCCTTCAATAATTGCTGCTTCTTTAGTTGGACCAAATATCTTTAAATTAGCAGCTCGAAAATCATTTACAATTCCGTTCATTAAAGGAACTTCAGGACCAACGATTGTTAAATCAATTTCTTCATTTTTGGCAAATGCAATAAGTGCTTCATGGTCACTTTCATCAATATTGACAAGTGTTGCAACATCAATCATTCCATCGTTTCCTGGAGCAACAAATACATCTGTTACATTCTCCGATTGATTTACCTTCCAAGCAATTGTATGCTCACGGCCTCCGCGACCAATGACTAATACTTTCATCTTGTCATCTCCTTATTTCTTAATGTTTAAAGTGACGAACCCCTGTAAAGACCATTGCAATTCCATATTCATCAGCTTTTTTAATTGAATCTTCATCTTTGATTGATCCGCCCGGTTGAATAATTGCTGTAATACCAGCTTTAGCCGCTGCTTCTACTGTATCATTCATAGGGAAAAATGCATCTGAAGCTAACGCTGCGCCATTTGATTTTTCGCCAGCTTGTTCAATCGCAATTTTTGCAGCTCCAACGCGATTCATTTGACCTGCACCAACACCAATTGTCATATGATCTTTCGCTAAAACAATTGCATTTGATTTAACATGTTTTACAACTTTCCAACCTAATTTTAAATTCTCCCACTCTTCTTCAGTCGGTTGACGTTTTGTAGGAACTGTAATTGTTGCATCATCTAATCCAAATGTATCCATATCTTGACGTAATAAGCCACCATGAACTGTCGTTAATTTAGGTGCAAACGTAGGCTTAGTTTCTAAGTCTACTGTTAATAAACGTAAGTTCTTTTTACTAGTTAAGATTTCTAAAGCCTCTTCACTAAATGAAGGAGCGATAATAATTTCTAAGAATAATTCATGCATTTTCTTAGCTGTTGCAGCATCAACTTCATGGTTTGTCGCAATAATTCCTCCAAAAATTGAAACTGGATCAGCAGTATAAGCACGATCATAAGCTTCTTCAATTGTAGTGCCTTCGCCTACTCCACAAGGATTCATGTGTTTTACAGCGACAACAGCTGGATTTGAGAATTCGCGTACAATATTTAGTGCTTCATTAGCGTCATTAATATTGTTATAAGAAAGCTCTTTACCGTGTAATTGCTCTGCATAAGCAATAGACGAAACTGTTGGCATTGGAGCACGATAGAATGTCGCTTTTTGGTGAGGATTTTCACCATAACGTAAAGATTGTTTTAATTCGTAAGTAACAGTATAGCTTTCAGGATTTTCTTCTCCTACTTGCTCTGTTAAATAATTAGAAATTAATGAATCATAAGCTGCAGTATGACGGAAAACTTTAGCAGCTAATCGACGGTTCGTAGTAATAGAAACCGCATTATTTTCAGCTAACTCAGCTAAAATCACTTCATAATCTGTTGGGTCAACTACTACAGATACAAATTCATGATTTTTAGCTGCTGAACGAAGCATTGTAGGGCCACCGATATCGATATTTTCAATTGCATCTTCAAATGTAACATCAGGCTTCATGATCGTTTCTTTAAACGGATATAAATTTACACAAACTAAATCAATTGGCTGTATTCCTAACTCGTTCATTTGACGCATATGTTCTGCATTTGAACGAACACCTAGTAAACCTCCGTGAATTGAAGGATGTAATGTTTTTACACGACCATCCATAATTTCTGGAAAGTTAGTTACTTCTGAAATACCAATTACATTTAATCCAGCATCTTTTAATAAATTATAAGTTCCACCTGTTGAAATAACTTCAAAATCATGTTTAATTAATCCACTTACAAATTCAATAATCCCTTGTTTATCTGAAACGCTAACTAAAGCTCGTTTTTTCATGATATATTCCCCTATCTAATCGATTTCATGCTCTATATCTAAATCTAGTTAACTAAATAATTTTTTTAGTGTTTGCACATATAAAACATGCTCGACACTATGAACCTTCTGCTCAAGAGACTCTTTAGAATCTCTCTTTTCAATCAGAATTTCTTCTTGCGCAATAATTGGACCAGTATCCATTCCTTCATCGACATAATGAACTGTTACACCTGTCGATTCGACACCTGCTAGGAGAGCTTGACCAATTGCGTCTTTTCCAGGAAATAATGGTAGAAATGAAGGATGAATATTTACTATTTTCCCAGGAAATGAGTCTAAAATTGTCGGACCAATCAATCTCATATATCCAGCTAAAACGATAAATTCGACATTTAACTCTTTAAGATGGGCAATAATTTCACCTTCATAGTGCTCTTTTGATTCATAGTTTTTCGCTGAAAATATAAATGATGGAATATTTGCTTGCTTTGCTCGTTCGATACAAAATGCATTTGGACGATCACAAACAAGTAATTTCACTTCAGCATTCACTTCTCCGCTTAGAGTTGCATCAAGAATGGCCTGAAAGTTGCTGCCATTTCCTGAAGCAAATACGGCAATCTTCTTCATTACAGAGAACCTCCGCCAAAGGTTACACCTTCACCTGCTTTTGTTCTTCCGATAATAAATACTTTTTCTCCGTCTTCTTCTAATAGTTTAATAGTGTCATGTAAGTTCTCTTCACTAATCGCAAGAACCATGCCAATACCCATATTAAAAATATTAAACATTTCTTCGCGCTTCAATTCACCAATCTCTTCTAATAAATCAAAGATCGGTTGGATTGGCCATGAACCGTAATCAATTTCTGCACCGATTCCCTCTGGAAGCATTCTTGGGATATTTTCAATAAACCCACCACCAGTAATATGTGCCATACCTTTTACTTCAAACTTTTTAAGGACATTTAAGATTGGTTTTACATAAATTTTAGTTGGGCGTAGTAATTCTTCGCCTAAAGTATGACCTAATTTATCAATATGTTGATCAAGCGTTAAGCCACCTTTTTCTAATAAAACTTTACGAACTAGAGAATATCCATTACTATGGATTCCGTTTGATGAGATTCCTAATAAGATATCTCCTTCTTTAATGCTTTGTCCTGTTACAAGCTTCGGCTTGTCAACAATCCCTACTGCAAAACCAGCAATATCATATTCATCTTCTGGATACATACCAGGCATCTCTGCAGTTTCTCCACCGACTAATGAGCAACCTGCTTGAACGCAGCCATCAGAAACACCTTTTACAATTTGCTCAATTCGTTCAGGTACAGCCTTGCCAACTGCTAAGTAATCTAGGAAAAATAAAGGCTCCGCTCCTTGAACCACAATATCATTCACACACATCGCGACTGCATCAATGCCGATCGTATCGTGACGGTCCATTTGGAAAGCTAATTTTAATTTTGTTCCTACTCCATCTGTCCCTGATACAAGAACCGGTTCCTTATAGTTGAATTTGGAAAGATCAAACATTCCTCCAAATCCTCCTAATCCACCAAGAACTTCTTGACGCATTGTTTTTTGAACGTGTTTCTTCATTCTGTTCACTGCTTCATAGCCAGCTTCGATATCTACTCCAGCTTGTTTATATGCATTCGCCATGTGATGATTTCCCCTTTCAGTTCCTTATGAATAGATTCAATTGTAAAGAGGCGGCGACTTTGCTCACCGCCTCTTTTTTTTAATATTAATTATGAGAATGTACTAATTCATTTTCATCATAGATTACTGTTGGATACTTCCCTGTAAAGCAAGCAGTACATTGGCCTCTATTTGGTCCCTCATGATTTCTACCAATAGCATTTAGTAATCCTTCTAAACTAATAAATTCTAATGAATCTGCACCAATTTCTTCGCAAATTTCTTCTATTGTATTAGTTGCAGCAATTAACTCTTCTCTTGTAGAAGTGTCAATACCGTAATAGCAAGGATTTTTCAATGGTGGTGCGCCAATACGAACATGAACTTCACTTGCACCTGCATCACGTAACATTTGTACGATTCGGCGGCTTGTAGTTCCTCGAACGATTGAATCATCTACCATTACTACACGTTTCCCTTCTACGATCGAACGAACTGGAGAAAGTTTCATCTTAACCCCTTGCTCTCTAAGTTCTTGAGAAGGTTGAATAAATGTGCGACCTACGTACCGATTTTTAATCAATCCAAGTTCATATGGAATACCAGATTCTTCAGCGTAACCAACTGCTGCTGAAATACTTGAATCTGGAACACCGATTACTACGTCTGCTTCAACAGGAGCTTCTTTTGCTAATACACGCCCCATATTTTTACGTGCAGCATGAACATTGATATTATCAATATTGCTGTCAGGACGAGAGAAATAAATATATTCCATACTACAAATTGTGTGATTAACTGATGAAGTAAATTGATCAGTTTCCACTCCCTTGTCTGAAATAATAAGTAATTCTCCCGGATTAATATCACGAATATATTTAGCTCCGACTACATCAAATGCACACGTCTCTGAAGCTACAACATAAGCGTCACCTAGTTTAGCTAACGCCAAAGGTCTAAAGCCATTTGGATCTAGTGCGACATACATTGCATCTTTTGTTAGAACTAAGTAAGCGAAAGCTCCTTTGATCATATTTAAAGATGCTTTAATGCTATCTTTTAATGGAGCAGAACCATTACGTTTAATTAAATGAGCAAGTACTTCAGTATCAGAAGTAGTTTGAAAAATACTACCTTGCATCTCTAAGTCTTTACGTAATCTTGAAGCATTTACTAAATTACCATTATGAGCAAGAGCAATGCTTCCAGTATGCGATTGGAATAATAGAGGCTGAACATTTTCATAGCCGCCTCCACCTGCAGTTGCATAACGAACATGACCAATAGCAGCTTTTCCGTGTAAATCATTTAATTGACCTTTACTGAAAACCTCTGTTATTAAGCCAAGTCCTTTTGCACCTTCAAGTTCATTCCCATTCGTTACAACAATTCCAGCTCCTTCTTGGCCTCTATGTTGTAAGCTATGAAGACCATAGTAGGAGATTTGGGCAGCATCAGTATGCCCCCAAATTCCAAATATTCCACACTCTTCGTTTAGTCCTTTTATTTCAGCAAGCATGGGATCGCCTCTTTCCAAGCTTGTTTCAGTTCGTCAACTGAAGCATGAAGAACTGTTTCATTGTTTTCATTACGAACTGTTACTGATGTTTCTTCTGTAACTGTACCGATTAACTTTGCATCTACTAATGCTTCGAATTGTTCTTTATGTTCAGGTTTAACTGAAAGTAAGAAACGTGATTGAGTTTCGCTAAATAATGAAACAACCTCATTTCCTTCAATCGTAATAGTTGCACCAACTTCTGACGGACCAAATGTGCTTTCTGCAATCGCTACAGCTAAACCACCCTCAGAAATATCGTGTGCTGAAGCAACTACACCTGCTTGAATAGCAGCAAGAATTTGCTCTTGGCGACTAGATTCAACAGCTAAATCAATACTTGGTGCTTTACCAAAGATTTTGCCATTTAATAATTTTTGAAGCTCACTTCCACCGAATTCAGCTTCTGCTCCACCGATTATATAAATTAAATCGCCAGCAGTTTTAAAGTTTTGAGTCGTGATGTGCTCGACATCTTCAATTAGACCTACCATACCAACTACAGGAGTTGGGTAAACTGCTTCACCATTTGTTTCGTTATATAATGATACGTTACCACCGATTACTGGAGTACTTAATACATTACAAGCTTCACTCATACCATCTGTTGCTTTTTCTAACTGCCAGAAAATCTCAGGTTTTTCAGGATTTCCGAAGTTTAAGCAATCTGTAATTGCAAGTGGACGAGCACCTGAACAAACTACATTACGAGCTGCTTCTGCTACTGCAATTTTCCCACCAACTTCTGGATCTAAATATAAGTAGCGTGCATTACAGTCAGTTGTCATTGCTAGAGCTTTTTTTGTATCACGAATTCTGATTACTGCAGCATCTGAACCTGGAGCAACTACTGTATTTGTACGAACCATGTAATCATACTGACCGTAAACCCACTCTTTACTTGCGATTGTAGGTTGAGAAAGTAATTGTTTTAACGTTTCTTTTGAATCACTAATTTCAGGAATATAGTTTTCCATCGCTTGGAACTCACCATAATATGCAGGTTCAGTTGATGGCTTATGATATACTGGAGCTTCTTCAGCAAGAGCATCTACAGGTAATTCAGCTACAACCTCACCTTTATGAAGTAAGCGAAGCATCTTATCATCTGTAACACGTCCTACTGATACAGCATGTAGATCATACTTTTCAAATAAGTCTACGATTTCTTGCTCTCTACCTTTTTCTACAACTAGTAACATACGTTCTTGAGATTCAGATAGCATCATTTCGTAAGCTGTCATACCAGCTTCACGTTGAGGAACTAAATCAAGATTCATCTCAATTCCCATTCCAGCTTTTGAAGCCATTTCAGCAGATGATGATGTTAATCCAGCTGCACCCATATCTTGAATACCAACAAGAGCGTCATTTTGAACAACTTCTAAACATGCTTCAAGTAGTAACTTCTCCATAAATGGATCGCCTACTTGTACCGCTGGGCGTTTCTCATCAGATGCATCAGATAACTCTTCAGAAGCAAAAGTTGCACCATGAATTCCATCACGTCCAGTTGAAGCACCAACGTACATAACTGTATTTCCAGCACCATGCGCTTGACCTTTTTTAATATCTTTATGATTGATTAATCCAACACACATTGCATTTACTAAAGGATTGCCTTCGTAACATGGATCGAAGTTTACTTCTCCACCAACTGTTGGAATACCAATACAGTTTCCATATCCAGCAATACCTGCAACTACTTCTTCAAATAAATACTTAACTCTTGGAGTTTCTAATTCACCAAATCGTAAAGAATTTAGAAGGGCAACAGGACGTGCTCCCATTGAAAATACATCACGAATAATTCCACCTACACCAGTTGCAGCGCCTTGATATGGTTCAATTGCAGAAGGGTGATTATGGCTTTCGATTTTAAATACTACAGCTTGTTCATCGCCAATATCAACAATACCTGCGCCTTCACCTGGTCCTTGTAAAACATGCTCACCGCTTATTGGGAATTTACGTAATAAAGGTTTTGAGTTTTTATAACTACAATGTTCAGACCACATTACTGAGAATAATCCAAGCTCTGTATAGTTCGGATTGCGACCAATAATTGATTTGATTAATTGAAACTCTTCATCAGTTAAGCCCATAGTGGCATAAATTCTATCATTTTCAATTTGAATTGGATTTGGCTCAAGAAGTAACGACATGGTTTTCCCTCCAGTTTCTTACAATCGAACGAAATAGTTGAAGTCCGTCTGCACTACCTAATAATGCATCAACTGCACGCTCAGGGTGTGGCATCATACCTAATACATTTCCTTTTTCATTAACAATTCCTGCGATATCATCTAAACTACCGTTCGGATTATTTTGATAACGGAAAATTATCTGGTTATTACTTTTAAGTGATTCGTATGTTTCTTGATCGCAATAGTAATTTCCTTCACCATGTGCGATTGGTACAGTAATTACTTGTCCTTTTTCATAACCAGTTGTAAACATTGATTCATTGTTTTCAACAACTAGCTCTACTTGTTTACACATAAATTTTAATTTCTCATTACGTCTAAGAGTACCTGGTAGTAGACCTGCTTCAGTTAGGATTTGGAATCCATTACACACGCCAAATACTGGTTTACCTTCAGCAGCAGCTTTCTTCACGGCATCCATCACGTTTGCAAAGCCTGCAATTGCGCCAGAGCGTAAGTAATCTCCATATGAGAAGCCACCTGGTAATAAGATACCATCAAATTCATCTAAATTCGTTGAATCATGCCATACGTATTCTACTTCTTCGCCTAACTCATCTTTGATTGCATGATACATATCAACATCACAATTTGAGCCCGGGAACACAATTACTGCAAACTTCACTGTGCGACTACCTCCTCTACCTCATAACGGTAATCTTCAATTACGATGTTTGCTAATAACTTTTCACACATTTCTTTTACTGTAGTATCTAAATCTGCAACATTTTTATCAATTAATAATTCCATATATTTACCGATACGAACATCTTGAACTTCGCTAAAATTCATGCTATGAAGTGCGTTTTTAACTGCATTTCCTTGTGGATCTAAAACACTTTCTCTTAATGTAACGAATACTCTTACTTTGAACATGATAATCCCCCTAAGCGTTTTAAAATTTCTTCGTATCCATCTGTTAAGTTACCTAAATCTCTACGGAATACATCTTTATCAAATTTCGCGTTTGTATCTTTATCCCATAATCGGCAAGTATCTGGTGAAATCTCATCTGCTAACAAAATTGTTCCATCATTTAATTTGCCAAATTCTAATTTAAAATCAACTAATCGAACATTACATGCATTAAACTGTTCTACTAGTACATCATTAACACGGAGAGCAATCTCTTTAATTGTTTCAAGATCTTCAGTTGTTGCTAGTTTAAGTGCAGCGATATGATCCTCATTAATAATTGGATCACCTAAATCATCACGTTTGTAATAAAACTCAATGATTGGTTTTTCTAACTTAACACCCTCATCTAACCCCATGCGTTTCGATAAGCTACCAGCAACGATATTTCTAACAACTACTTCAATTGGTACAATTGTTACTCGTTTTACAAGTTGTTCAAGTTCTGATGTTTTTTCTACGAAATGAGATGCAATACCTGATTCCATTAACTTTGAAAATAATAAACTAGTAATCGCATTATTCAAGCGACCTTTACCAGCAATTTCTGCTTTCTTTTCACCGTTAAATGCAGTTGCTGAATCTTTGTACTCAACTCTTACAATTTCAGGATTCTCAGTTGAGAAAATTCTTTTTGCTTTTCCCTCATACAACATTACTTGCTCTGCCATGCTAACAATGCCTCCCATATCCTCATTTAAACACCCAATAGAATTTCTGCTTTATCTGTTATTTGAATTGTTTGGCTAAGAATTTTTATCTAATCTTAGCCAAACAATATTTATTAATTTAATCCTAAGCGTTCAAAAATTGTATCGACTTGACTTAAGTGGTAGCTGTAGTCAAAGCAATCATTAATTTCTTCTTGAGATAATAAAGAAGTAATTTTTTCTTCTGCTTCTACAAGCTCTTTAAACTGTACTTGAGTTTCCCAAGCTTCCATTGCTTTTGGTTGAACAGTATCATAAGCCTCTTCACGAGACATTCCTTTTTCAATTAAAGCAAGAAGTACACGTTGAGAATAAATTAATCCGTAAGTACGGTCCATATTACGTTTCATATTCTCAGGGAATACTGTAAGGTTTTTAACAATATTTCCAAATCGATTTAACATGTAATTTAAAAGTATTGTTGCATCCGGTAAGATGATTCTTTCTGCAGATGAATGTGAGATATCTCTTTCATGCCAAAGTGATACATTTTCATAAGCTGTAACCATATGACCTCTAATTACACGAGCTAAACCTGTCATGTTTTCAGATCCAATTGGATTACGTTTATGTGGCATTGCAGAAGAGCCTTTTTGACCTTTTGCAAAGAATTCTTCAACTTCGCGTGTTTCACTTTTTTGTAATCCACGTACTTCAGTTGCAAATTTCTCAATTGAAGTTGCAATTAAAGATAATGTTGCCATGTAGTGAGCATGACGATCACGTTGTAAAGTTTGAGTTGAAATTGGAGCTGCTTGGATTCCTAGTTTTTCACAAACATATTCTTCAACAAATGGAGGAATATTTGCGTAAGTTCCAACAGCACCTGAGATTTTACCTACTCGAACTGTTTCAATCGCACTCTTAAATCGCTCTAAGTTACGCTTCATTTCTTCAGTCCATAATGCAAGTTTTAAGCCGAAAGTAGTTGGTTCTGCATGTACACCGTGAGTACGTCCCATCATTACTGTGTACTTATGTTCTTTAGCTTTTGTTTCAAGAATTCCAATAAAATTCTCTAAATCTTTTAATAAGATATCGTTTGCTTGGCGTAGTAAGTAAGAAAGTGCCGTGTCTACTACGTCAGTTGATGTTAAACCATAATGTACCCATTTACGTTCGTCGCCTAATGTTTCAGAAACTGCACGAGTAAATGCAACTACGTCATGACGTGTTTCTTTTTCAATTTCATAAATTCGGTTTATATCGAAAGAAGCTTTTTCACGTAACACTTTTACGTCTTCTTTAGGAATATCTCCTAATTCAGCCCATGCTTCACATGCTAAGATTTCAACTTCTAACCAAGCTTTAAATTTGTTTTCTTCTGTCCAAATTGCTGCCATTTCTGGGCGTGAATAACGTTCAATCATATTTTTACCTCCACCGGGTTTTGTTCCCAAATCCCTAACTCTTGTACTTTTTGCATCGCTAGTTCTGTTGATGCTGCCATTATATTAATATGTCCCATTTTACGGCCTTTTTTGCTTTCTTCTTTTCCATAAAGATGGACATTTAATGTACTATCATTTTGCATTACATTCAATACTTCTTCAACATGTTCACCTAATATATTCACCATTACAACCGGTTTAAGTAATTCCGTATTCCCTAATGGTAAATTACAAACCGCTCGAATATGCTGCTTGAATTGTGAAGTTTCAACTGCCTCCATCGTATAGTGTCCTGTATTATGTGGACGCGGAGCTAATTCATTAATATAAACCTGCTCATCTTCTGTTACAAATAACTCAATTGCTAAAACACCTACAAGATGAAATGAGCTAGCTACTTTTTTTGCATAGTTCTCTGCTGTTTCTATTACCGATTTTGAAGTATTTGCCGGTACAGATGAAGTATGCAGAATTTGATTTATATGAACATTCTCTGCAATTGGAAACGTATTTACCTCTCCATTACTATTTCTTGCGACAATTATTGACAATTCTTTTTCAAAAGGAACCCAGCCCTCAAGAATACTTTGCTGTTTTTTAACAAGTTCTAACGCTTCAACAAAGTCTTCTTCAGATCTTAAAACAACTTGCCCTTTACCGTCATAACCACCTGTTGTCGTTTTTAAAACAGCTGGTAAACCTATTTTCGTAACTGCTTCAGAAAATTGCTCTTCATTTTCTACTAGTCGAAATGGAGCAACCTTAATGCCTAAATTTTGAATAGCTGTTTTTTCAGTTAATCTATTTCTTGTTAGCTTTAATAACTCGCTACCTTGAGGTAAATAGGAATGCTCATCTAAATACTCAAGTGCTTTTACATCAATATTTTCAAATTCATATGTTATAACATCACTTACTTTCGCAAGCTGTTTAATTGCTTCTAAATTTGAATACTCAGCCGTAATCTCTATATCAGATACTTGCCCACAAGGTGAGTTTGGAGTAGGATCTAAAACAGCTATTTTATAGCCCATTTCTTTCGCTGAAAGCGCCATCATTCTTCCAAGTTGACCTCCTCCGATGATCCCTATTGTTTGTCCTGGTAGAATTACTTTGCTATTCATAGTGATTCACTGCTTTCTAGAACTTGTTTAGTAGTGTTTTTACGACGAGTTTCTAATGCTAAATAAACTTCTTGATCTTGGATACTTAATACTTGAGCTGCAAGTAAGCCTGCGTTCGTCGCACCTGCTTTACCAATTGCAACAGTTGCAACAGGTACTCCACCTGGCATTTGTACTATTGATAATAATGAATCTAATCCATTTAGAGCTTTTGATTGTACTGGTACACCAATTACTGGAAGTGTCGTTTTTGCTGCTACCATTCCTGGTAAGTGAGCAGCCCCGCCTGCACCTGCAATGATGACTTTAATACCACGTTCTCTAGCTGATTCTGCATACTCAAACATTAAATCTGGTGTACGATGTGCTGAAACAACTCGCTTCTCATAGCTTATATTTAGTTCTTCTAACACATCACAAGCATGTTTCATTGTTTCCCAATCACTTGTACTCCCCATAATGACCCCAACTACCGGTTTCATCTGCTTTTCCCCCAAGTTTATTCGCTATTTTTTTATTTTTACAAAAAATTCCCAACAAAAAACGCCTAAATAGAAATATCCCTCTATGGCGAGAAAGATAATCTACTTAGGCGTATACTAATTTACGTACACGTGTGATTAACTTCCCCTCATAGTCCAGTAATTTAAGGTTACTAGGTAGAAACTTTTGGGCCATATTCCCAAACTTATATGAGGTTTGCTAAATTTCCTATCTCTATAGTATCAATTTATAACTCTTTTTTCAATAAAATATGAATGTTTTTCTTAAAAAATATTTTAATGTTCGTGTTTTACGCAGTTTTTTACATTCTATGAAGTCTATTTTCATTAAATTACCGATAGCAACTGTAATTTTTTTATTTCTTATTCGGATTTCTATTATCGAATAATCAATGAATAACAAAAAAACTATCTATCCTCATAATAAATGGGAAAGATAGCTTTTTCAATTATTGACTTTTATTGAAGAACCGTTACTTTAGTCGGAGTTGATGTCACTTTAAAACCGTCTTTTGTAACAACATCAGCAGAAATATAGTACGTACCGTTCGGTAAATCAGCTTTTGGGTACCATTTTGTATGCACTTCTTTTTCATTTTTGTATTCGAAAGTGTCTACTATATTTCCACTTGCATCTTTTACATTGAACTTCCAATCTACTCTGTTTTGAGCAAAGAAATTGACTGAAGCTACACTGTTTTTGCTAATATTGTTAGTCGGATATACGCTACCGTTTGAAAGAACCATCCATTCACTCATATATTTTGAACTTTGATCGCCCCAAGTTGTGTATGAATGATTAAATGCGTTGTCAGCTCCACCAATAACAATACTCTTTGGTTCAACATTTACTACCATTGATTGTGCTGCTCCTGGTGAATAGTAGTTTCCATTAACCCAAACAACTGAAGCTGCATACCCAGAATCTTCATCAGTACCTTTCCATGAAATTTCATATTTTCCGTCTTTCGGTGTTACCGTAATATCTGTAACTTTCGGAAGGGCTGAATCAACTTTTACTGGCATTTTCACTTCTTGAGGTTTTGCCCCTGGATAATCTAATGTTGTTCTAATAACATATTTATAATTACCGTCAGGAACAAATTGACCAGTCTCATCTGTCATGTCCCAAGTATAGAGTTCACTATAACTTGTATCACCAAATGACATAACATTTTTTCTGAACTTATATGGAGTTCCATTAAATTCACTAAAATCACCTAAATACTTAACGATCTTTCCTGATTCATTTTCAATATACATTTCAGTTTTTGCTAAATTACGCAAAGCTGTAAATGAAGAATAAATTCCATTTAAAAGGTAGTTTGGTGAAATGGCAATTTTGTTAAGATCAAATGTACCAGTTGTAGAGTTATATCCTTTAGGATAACGCTCTGAAGTTCCATCCCAAAGTGCTGTATAACCTAGAAATGCATCTTTTTCCCACGCTGGTGGATCAATATTTCTAGGCTCATCCCAATTACCATAGAAGCCCATATAAGGCACAGAAATTGGTACAGCTTTATCTTGATCTTTTGTTACTGGTACTAAACGAACAAACCCTTCAACAAAGCTATTTTTCTTTAATGAATCAGGTAAATTTACATTAATTGTCAGTATTTTTGACTGACCTGGCTTTATTTTAAGCAATGAGCCATCTTTATAAGAAACATTATTATCATTTACTGTGATCGTTGCACCGTCTATGCGTTCACTAGTTAAAGTTAAATAATCCTTTGAATCCATTGCACCATCACTGTCTAAATCAAATTGCTTTGTTTCTGTTTTATCTTTTAACAAATCTACGTATACATTGTATTCGATATCAGCACTATTATTTTTTCCTTTTGGTGCATCAAATGCATCAACATTTAATTTAAAGCTTGTGTTTTGCCCAATTTCTTTTAAAGCCACCGCACCAGCTTGCTCTAATGGTGTGTCTCTACTTGTAACAACGACTGGTGTGTTGATTGCATTTTGGATTTGCATTAGACCAGAGCCTTGAATACGTGGAGAATATGGAACTTCTCCGTTTGCTTTTGGATCCATTACAACTTTTGATGTGTTCATTAAAGCAATTTTTGCTTTTAAAGCTGTATTCTCTGAATGTTGTAATCCTTTTTCATAAAGTGACTGTAATACTAACGCAGAACCACCTACAACATGAGGAGTTGCCATTGATGTACCGCTCATTACTTCATAATCATTTCCAGGTACTGTTGAATAGATATTTCCACCTGGAGCAGCCATTTCTGGTTTAAAATCTAATGTACTTGGAGCTCCATATGATGAAAAATAAGACATTGTATCTTTACTTGGATTATCAATCCAAGTATCTCCAGCAAGTTTTACTTTTACAACTTGGTTATTTGATAGCTTATTGATTAATTCTTGACCCACAGCTTTACCAGTTGTAGCAGCTGGTATAGAAGTATTGGCAAATTTCATATATGGATAATCACCCATACTATTTGGCGGGATGATAATTGCAGCTTTAGCTTTATATTTAGCAGCGTTAAATTGAACAAACGAATACGAAGTATATTGATTTGCCATTTTAGCTACAACAATTTTACCTTCAACATTTTTCGTACTAAAATCAGTAAGTTTTGATCCTTCACCTACATAAACTAACTCATACTCTTGACCCGGTGTTAAGTTTTTAGAAAGTTTAAAGTTTTTACTTGGTGCAAACATAGTTTGATCTTGGAAAGGTAGTTTAAAACCATTAGCATCACCTAAGGTATTTAAATGCATTTTTGTATTTTCGTAAGAAGCAACCGATAAAGCATATGGACTTACACCTGGTGCACCTACTGTTCCAATATCAGGATTATCTGCATATGGCTGCATAGCAGATGGATATAATAATCCATGCTTTGTACTATATGACGAGTTACCAGCTGCAACTACAACAAGCGTACCCTGTTCAGTTGCTAAACGAATTGCTTTTTGAACCGGATCAAAATCCTCACCCACGAAACCTGCATCAACACCTAAACTCATATTGATTACATCAGCACCCATTTCAACTGCATGCTCGATACCAGCAATAATGTCATCCTCTGAGGCACTGCTAGCTTTATCGGAGAATACTTTTTCAGCCAATAATTGCGTTCCAGGAGCAATTCCTTGAACACCGCCAGTCGCATCGTTACCATTTGCACCAACTGTACCTGCAACGTGAGTCCCGTGTGGACTTCCATCGCCTCTAGGAATAACATCCGTATCATGATCAGCCCAATCATAGCCTGTTGGTACTTTATCTGTGTACCAAACATCGTTTACAGATGTTTCATCTAGTTTACTTTGAATTCCACTTTGAGTTAACTTCTCTTTTTGTTTACCCTTTTCAGTCAACGTCATATCTTTATGAGTATAATCGATACCAGAGTCAACAATTGCCACAAGTAGTCCTTCACCTTGATAGCCATATTGATTCCAAACCTTTTGTGCTTGTACAATTTCTTTGCTCGCAGCCATCGTTTCATGGAATGTTCTTGCCACACTTACGTGCATCACACCAGGAATCGATTTAATCTCTTTTAAATTTTGATATTCCGTCTCCACACTAAATCCATTGAACCCCTCAAAAAAGCGTTGTTTTAATTTAGGTGAATTTGATCTAGCCTTATTATTTTTTGTGATTTCTTCGATTACTTTGTCTTGTTTTTCTTTAAATAGGGATTTTTTGTTTGCTGTAGAAGTTTCGGAAGTTGATGGTTGTTCAATTTCTACAATAAATCGAACTTTATCGGTAGGTTTATAAGTTTTCTCAGATTCATCCTTTTTAATATCTTCTTTATATAAGTCGTCTTTAGTTTTAGGACTTTGATCTAATAATTGCGGTACTTGATCCTCGACCGCTTGAGATGTTGAATCATTATTCTCCGCAAGTGCCGTATAAGATGAGAAAATCAAAGATGAGATTGCCACTGTGCTCATTACTTTAATTGGTACAATTTTGCTGAGTTTCATTAATACCTCTCCCTTTTTATGATTGTAATATTTCGATTATGTATTTGCTTAAATACTATGTTTAAGAGGTTAGTAGTTTAGAAAAATAGATAGACTAATTTAACTAGAACCAACCCTTACCATTACTTATGTAAATACAATCTAACTTTACATTCATCATATGTGGAAGTAAATTGGGGGAATTTGAACTGAATCGAAGTGCATTTTTTCAACAAATAATTACAAAAAAATTTATTATTGGTACTTTAGATCGCAAAAATTCTAAATAAAAACACGAAAAATATACAAATGCGTCGGATTTTTTTAGTTTGATCAATTGTTTTAGAAGGATTTTTATGAAAATATAGAGAAAATTCAATTTATTTTACACTTCTACTCGAATGTCGTAGAAAAAATGATTACAAAGTCCTAATCATTCTCATCTTTAGAAATAAAAAAGGTGTACCAACGTGGTTACACCTTTTTCAAATTAGATAATGCTAATTTTTTATTATACTTTCAATTTCTTCTATTAAATCGCTCTGAATTTTATCTACTTTTGAAAAGTCCATGGCTCCAATATAAATAGCTTCTAATTCGTCTCTAAGAACTTTAGCTTCCGCTAAATATGATATTGCTTCTTTCATTTTATCTTTATATGAATTCGTTGTTCTCTCTATTTCAGTGGCGTATTTCTCATCTGTTCCTGGCGTAATACATCTTTCGTACATATCAATAATCTCATCGGTTTCACGATCAGGAAAATACTCATGTGGTGATGTACTGTCAAAGATCGCAATTCCTTTTTCAGGAATAATTACCATATCAAGGCTGTTTGGATCAAATCCACAATGATAAATCTCTACATCAAATCCTCTTTCTTCTCCTGCAGCTGCTATTTTCTTTAACATTGTTGATTTACCAGAACCAGCTCTACCTTTAATAAAATATCGCTTTTCGATTTCTTCTGTTAAATTTTGAATATAATCAACGGCACCACTTGGAGTTGCTGCACCTAAGAATCTATGTTTTACTTTGGCGTCTTTTTCAGTATGACTGTCATTACCATAAAATAGCGCTATCAATTCGTCGGTTAGTTTATTAGCTTCTAAAAAGTCCATATTGGATATATAAATTTCTTCAATCTCATCATGAGCCCTTAATGAAGCAGCAAATGTATCATATGCTGTTTGAAACTTCTTAGAAATTTCATCATTTAGTGATAATATTATTTCCTTTTGTACGGTTAATTTCTTAGAATCCCAAGCAACACCTAAATTCACATATTCCTCAATAACCCCTGGAGCTTTTGGTTCAATTACATGTGGTGCTGTTCCGTCCACTATACCTATTTGAAATTTCGGGATTATTAAGCCATCAACTGAATTGGTATCTGAAGAACAATGTAAATATTCAATATCGACTCCCTTATTTACAATCAATTCTCCAATTGTTTTCATTAAAGTTGATTTCCCAGTACCTGGACCACCTTTTAGAATGAATAGTTTATCTAAATCCTCTAAAGCTGAGTCATAGAGATTATAAAACCCTTTTGCAGTATTACCTCCTGCATAATAATTGAGTATTTTTCCTCTCATATTTTCCCCTCCATTCAATCTAAACTATGTAGATTTATAATTAGGGGTGTTTGCCCAGCATTACCATTATTGTTTACTTTATAAATTTTTAGCAAAAAAGAAAGTAAATTGTTAATATATTATTCGAATTTTTTGATGTTCCTTAAACATGTTATAGTTCAGTGTATTGATATTTCCTCACTTTTGTAAAGTCATCATAAGATACAATTACAAATTTTAACATAAAAAAAGCATCAGCTTGTTAGCTGATGCTTTTTTAGTTACCAGGCGACG
>NZ_NTZO01000641.1 GCF_002559405.1 Bacillus sp. AFS001701
TTAGGCATTTTTTATTTGATATTCTATTGATTATTTGTGTACATCTGTTTAATTTGTTAGTATGTAAAGGCAACTACTTACGAACGATATATCAAAATAAATGAGCTAAGAAGGTGCACGACATGGCAAAATTGAATGCAGTCGAAAAGTTAAAAAAGGAATTAGGTAAGACGCGCGAAGCGATCGACATTGCTAAAACCATCTTAGAGAAAAAACACGATCCTCAGTTGGCAGAACAGTTAAAGAAATTAATCAAAGAACACAATGAAATCGTGACACAGTTAAAGAGCATTCATTAAAGATGCTCTTTTGTTTCTTCTAAAATTAATTACCCAGCCCGTTCATAAACCTCAACCAATAGTTCATCTTCTAATCGCCCCATTTACAAATTCGTTGAAGAAGTATTACACAGATTCTTCAACTAAACTACCATTAGCACAATAAAAAAATCGAGTAAAAGCTAACCATGTTGTTCAACAAACGCATGCTTTAGTTGTATAAACAATCCGTTACGCATAAATAAAATAACAGATACAAAATATGCATAAACCCAATGAAAGTAGCATCATAAACAGCTTTTTTATATACCACGGAAATAAATCAATAATAAATAATAATATATCTCCTATAACATCTGAAATGCCTACATCAATGCTTTCATTTTGATAAAAATTTTAAATGGATCTTTCGATAATTCAGTATTTTGTATGATTTCACCCTGGAACATTTTAATGAACAGCCAGTATAAGGATTTAAAGAGTGAGTATATCCTGAGAGATAACCTGTACCTTTATTTAGAATGATTTTTGGATTTTTATAAAATATTTCACTTTTCATCCAAACACCTCCTAATTTTTAGTTTCTAGTTTCAATTTTTAAAAGGCTATTCTTCATTTCTAAACCACCACGGTAGCCTGTTAGTGTTCCATCTTTTCCAATTACGCGATGGCAAGGAATTATGATCAATAGTGGATTTGCCCCAATTGCTCTCCCAACTGCTCGAACAGCTTTTGGCTTATTTAGGTAGCTAGCAATGTCGGAATAAGTTTTAGTTTCTCCATAACCGATTGAGCATAGCGCACTCCAAACTGAATTTTGAAAAGCTGTACCACGAAAATCAAGTCTACTTTTAAAATTAGTCCGCTCGCCCTCTAAAAATTCAATTATCTCTTTTTTATAAGCTTCTATTATTGTCTCATCTTCTATCATTTCAAATCTAAAAAAGTATTTATCTTTAAATAAAAGTAATTCTTGAATTGTTCCACATTGTGAGCCTACGAAACATAGCCCTTTTATTGTTGCAACAATATGAATCTTCCATTCTTTATGTTCAATTAAGGTCCAATATAATTTTTCAGTTAAATGCAATTTAAATCATCCTTTGCTCTTTATGGTCTTATTTAAATTTTATTATAGACTTAATTAAGAAAAATGGACTGTTATTAGAATGAAAGAGCAAGAATATGAAAAAGATTTTAGATTGAACTGCGAATAAAGTCTTTGAGAACTCTGTAAAAAATGTCTTGAGAACTGCAAATATGTCCTGTTGAACTGCAATAAGGGAGACTATCTGTGCAAATAAAAGTATACTGCATTTAAAATTAGAGAATAGCAAATAAAATTAGCTAAACTGCAATTAAATTCAAAAAAATCGCAAATAAAATAATAAATTACCCATACCAGTTAGGGTATT
>NZ_NTZO01000642.1 GCF_002559405.1 Bacillus sp. AFS001701
TTTTCATCAAAAGATGAAGTTTGCCCATTTACAAAACTCCTTTTTGATTATGATGTTTCAAACATTAAACGATCGATGTTCCACCATCAACAACTAGAACAGACCCAGTCACATAATTCGAAGCTGGAGCTGCTAAAAATAAAGCCGCACCTTTTAACTCGTCTTCGTTTCCAAATTTCTTAAGTGGTATAGATTCTAGTATTTCATTTGTTCCGTGGGAAATAACATCTTTAGACATTTTTGTCGGGAAAAATCCAGGAGCTAATGCATTTACATAAATGCCACTTGGACCCCATTTCGCAGCTAAATCTTTTGTAAAACTAATCACTGCACCTTTACTAGCACTATATCCAACAGCATTCATTACGTTTGGATTCGTTCCGACTAAGCCAGCAATC
>NZ_NTZO01000643.1 GCF_002559405.1 Bacillus sp. AFS001701
TTCTTTAAAGGGTTAGCAGAAAAACCACGGTTCAAAAGTAAAAGAAAATCAAAACCATCCTTTTATAACGATAATGTGAAGTTGAAAGTAAAAGGAAAGAAAGTTGATTGAAAAAGTCGGTTGGGTTATAGTTTCTGAATGTATATCAGATAAAAAATACTATAATCCCAGAATTAGCCATGATGGGAAATACTGGTATATTTCTGTTGGAGTTGAAAAATCAAAACCAATCGTAGAATTGACAAATGTCTCACTTGGTATTGATGTGGGGATAAAAGATTTAGCCGTATGTTCAGATGGAACCAAGAAGAAAAATATTAACAAAACAAGCACTGTGAGAAGGGTAGAGAAACGCCTACGTAGGTTGCTTCGTCAAGTTTCTCGTAAATATGAAATGAATAAGGAGGGACACCGTTTCGTCAAAACATGCAACATTATAAAAATCGAAAAGAAGATACAACAATTCTATAGAAGGTTGTCAAATATCAGGCTAAACCATCTTCATCAATCCACGAGCGAGATCGTGAAAACCAAACCTTATCGCATTGTAATGGAAGCTATAAATATCAAGGTAATGATGAAGAATAATCACCTTTCAAAAGCGATTGCGAAGCAGTGTTTATGTAAATTCAAACGCCAAATTCAATATAAATGTGAAAAATATGGGATTGAATTTGTTGAAGCTGATAAATGGTACCCATCTTCTAAAACGTGTTCAAGTTGTGGAAATAAGAAAAATGATTTAAAACTATCAGACCGACTGTACAAATGTGAATGCGGTCATGAAATCGATCGAGATTTAAACGCAGCAATCAACTTGTCACGATATAAATTAGTAAACTGATACCTAAACGTCATTACTGATATGTAGGATTCGTTGTATCCGAATTTACGCCCTTGGAGTGTTATACCAAACGAAAGTAGCCAACTAAGCAAAATCGGACACGTAGAA
>NZ_NTZO01000644.1 GCF_002559405.1 Bacillus sp. AFS001701
GCGCCCAACGGAACAAAGATTTAATAAAACGCACGCGATGTGCAAGACTTGCAGGTTTTAAGGTTGCAGCAACTTTTGCTAGATACTGTTTCAATTCATCAGTAGTAATTTGGTCAATTGCAATATCACCAAAATGTATAATTAATAGATTCGCCTGTACCAGATAAGCTTTTAAAGTAATTAATGAATATCCTTCGATTATTTTATCGTTATAGTAACTTTGCCAAGCAGTGGATAATAACATTAGAAAATTCCCTCCAATAATT
>NZ_NTZO01000645.1 GCF_002559405.1 Bacillus sp. AFS001701
TTTTTTTTTTTTCAATTTTAATAGATTAAAAAAAACCTAGTCATAATTGGACTAAGCTCTTTTAAATCATATAGTATTGTGAAAGTCTATGACCTCTCTAGTACATTTACAATCCGACTTAATAGGTCATTTTGCTTCTTTAATTCCTCGTTTCGGATTTTAAATAATTTATAGAAGTAGGAGATTACTACTATAAGACCTGCAGGAATTGCAATGTAAAAAAGCATAATAATGATTGGAAATATACCTAATACTGTATCCATTTTAACACTCCACATCCTTTATAGTTTATATTTAGATTATGTTTGCCTATACAAGCTTTATGTCTTTAAAATAGGTGAAAGGAATAAGAGGTGTCTACAAGGTGTGGAAAAAACTGCAAAATGGAACTATATCAAATGTTAGAAAATCAGCAATATTTCCCATAAAAAAAGAGAGTCTCAAAAGTACTTTGACTTTTGCTCTCTCTCTTTTGCCAGTCTACAATCTGAATTTAACTTTGCTTTAATTTTTGTTTTTGATCTAAAAAATGATAAATTGCATGAGCTACGCCTGCTTCTTCATTTGTTTTTGTAACAAATGCACAGTGGCCTTTTAGCTCTTCTTTTGCATTTCCCATAGCTACTGGAAAACCTACTCGATTAAACATAGAGACATCATTAAAACTATCTCCAATTGCCATGCTCTCATTTAAATCTACTCCAAGGATTGGTGCAAGCTTTAATAATGCCGCTCCTTTACTTACATTTGCTGCATTAATTTCAACGTTATTTGAGCCTGACGAAGTAATTAGTAGACCCTCTTCTTGCATTAGTTTTAGACGAATGCGACTAATAACCTCTTCATTCTTGGAAAGAAATAATATTTTATATACATCAAGATTATTAAAATCTTCAATAGAAGAGTAAGTTCGAACCTTTCTTAAAGTAGCTGTCACTTTGTGTGTTTTGCCGGTTTGCTTATCAGTGAAAAATTCATCATATAGTGTATCACGACACTTTGTAAATGATCCTTCACTTGTACTAATAATAAATGTTTTATTTTCCGCTTCACATATGCTTAAGGCTTTCGCAAAAATTTCTTTATCCATTGAATCGTTGTGTAAAATTTTCGCCTCATAGTCATATATTTGAGAGCCATTTAAACAAACAATTGGACAACTTAGACCAGCCTCATCTAATACTTCCTTTGCACTTTCATACATTCTACCTGTAGAAATGACAACATGGATTCCTTCCTTTTGTGCCGCCCGGATGCTTTCAATGTTTTCCATTGGTATTCCATTCTTACCATTTACCAGTGTACCATCCATATCAATTGCAATTAGTGCCATGTCGTTCTCTCCTTTTCTACTATTCTCTTATAATCTGAATGCTAACTATTCACCAATTCTACTAAAGCATTCTTATTACAATTTATTTATTTTCTATTTTATGTTTTCATTCTTTATTATTATAACGCAAAAAAAGACCTTCTGCATTCAGAAGGTCTT
>NZ_NTZO01000646.1 GCF_002559405.1 Bacillus sp. AFS001701
TTAATCCCGAAAAACAAAATAAAAATTAATAAAATTGATGAATTATTAAAAGATTTTTAGTAGTTTTTCAAAATTTAGCATGAGAATAGTAGGGGATTTAAGGTTAGACGTGTGGTATAATGACATAAATTGTAATGTATTTATAATACATTTTTAGGAGGAGCAACATGAATTCAAATATTGAAGTATTATCAACAACAAAAATTGAATATACTAGAGATTTATACAAAATTGTTGATAGTTTAAATCGTACTTTAAAAGAAAAAGATTTAATGTTTGGACTTGCGCTTGATAAAGAAGATCAAGAATATGCGGTATTTACAATTTATCGAACATAAATGAGGTATATATGAAAAAATGGTTAGTCATCCTTGGATTAAGCATCATTTTTCTTTCATTATTTTTAATCGCCACTTATCAATCATCAATTTCAAAACTAAATGATGATAAAAAACATGCCGAAGAGCTTGTTTTACATCAAGGGTATTTAAAATCTGTGGAAACTTCTGATTATTTTCATGGAAAAGAACAAGCGATCGTTGTAAGTGGTAAAGATGATGCAAATAATGAAATGATCGCGTGGGTACAGGATGGAGAAGTTATTACACGAAAGAAAAGTGAAGGATTGACCCAAAAACAAATCATTGACAAAGTTGTCAGTGAGAGAAACCCAAAAAAAATACATAAAGTAAAATTAGGAATAGAGAACAAAATACCACTTTGGGAAGTAGTATATATAGACCAAAACGGCCGATATAATTTTTACTACGCTGCTTTCGAAAATGGAGAGCTTTTAAAACGTTATAGTATTTAGGGGGAAATTAACAAGATGAAACTAGCAAAAAGAGTAAGTGCACTAACACCATCTACAACACTAGCTATTACAGCAAAAGCAAAAGAGATGAAAGATCAAGGAATTGATGTAATTGGATTAGGAGCAGGTGAACCTGATTTTAATACACCAGTTGAAATTATTGAAGAAGCTTATTCAGCAATGCTTAAAGGCCAAACTAAATATACTCCTTCAAACGGTTTACCAGCTTTAAGAAAAACGATTTGTGATAAGTTATTAAAAGATCAAGGATTAACTTATTCTCCAGGAGAGGTTGTTGTAACAAATGGTGCAAAACATGCACTTTACACACTTTTCCAAGCGATTTTAGATCCTGGTCACGAAGTAATTATTCCGACACCTTACTGGGTAAGCTATCCTGAGCAAGTGATATTAGCAGAAGGTGTACCAGTATTTATTGAAGGTTATGAACATCAACAATTTAAAGTAACACCTGAACAAATCGAAGCAGCGATTACAGAGAATACAAAAGCGATCATTATTAATTCACCAAGTAATCCAACTGGTATGATTTATGATGAGCAAGAATTAAAAGCAATCGGAGAGATTTGTTTAAAACATGATATATTAATCGTTTCTGACGAAATATATGAGAAATTAGTATATGATGGTGCAAAACATGTTTCAATTGCTTCATTAAGCCCAGAGCTTAAAGAGCAAACGATTATTATCAATGGTGTTTCAAAATCTCATTCAATGACTGGGTGGAGAATTGGATATGCTGTTGGTAATAAGGAAATAATTAATGCCATGACAAATCTTGCTAGTCACTCTACTTCAAATCCTACTACAATGGCTCAAATCGCTACGATTAAAGCATATGAGTTAGGTGATGGGCCTGTTGAAGAAATGAGAGTAGCGTTTGAAGATCGTTTAAATAAAACTTATGAGCGTTTAATTACAATCCCAGGATTTAGCTGTGTTAAACCGAATGGTGCATTTTATTTATTCCCAAATGTGACTGAGGCAGCTAAAATGGCTGGATATCAAAATGTAGATGAATTCTCTACTGAATTACTTGAAAAAGCTAATGTAGCGGTAATCCCTGGTTCAGGATTTGGTTCACCTGATAATATCCGCCTATCATATGCAACATCTCAAGTACAGTTAGATAAAGCGTTAGAGCGCATTGAGCAATTTATGAAAGCAAGTATCTTAAGTTAATTTCAATCAGTTGGAAACTCATTTTTTAAAATACTGAAGCTAAGCATATGCTTAGCT
>NZ_NTZO01000647.1 GCF_002559405.1 Bacillus sp. AFS001701
AGTATTAAACATAATATGGTAATTCGCTGAGGTGAAAGACGTGTTGCAAGTTCAAAAAAATGTTTCACAAAGTTATTGGAAAATGTGGATTGAAGATCGTGATTTAGATGCTGGAGATACGTTAATGCAGATATATATGCCACTAGTTCACTTTCAAGTAAATCGAATAGCTCAAAGATTACCTTCAAGTGTCAGCAGAGATGATTTACACAGTTTAGCGATGATGGGTTTATATGACGCACTAGAGAAATTTGACCCAAAAAGGGATTTAAAATTTGAAACATATGCTTCAATTAGAATAAGTGGTAATATATTGGATGGTCTTCGTAAAGAAGACTGGCTACCTAGATCTATTAGAGATAAAGCAAAAAAAATTGAATGTGCAATTGAAAAGTTAGAACCGGCTCTTGAACGAAAAGCTACACCTGAAGAAATAGCACTGTATACAGGTTTTTCTTCGACGGAAGTTGTTAATGTCATAAATGATGTGTTTTTCGCTAATATGTTGTCTGTAGATGAACAAACCAAAGATGCTGGAGATGGACAAGTTAATTTTATCCATACAATAAAGGATCATGAATCATTAACACCAGAAGAAATGCTACTGAAAGATGAACAAATAAGGCTACTTGCCAAGACGATTGTAACGGAATTAAATGAGAAAGAGCAGCTAGTAATAAGTTTGTATTATCATGAAGAATTAACATTTACTGAAATTGGAACAATTATTAATTTATCGACTTCTCGGGTTTCTCAGATCCATGCTAAATCTATTTATAAATTAAGGAATCTTTTAAGTAAAAATAATATTTAGGAGCTTTGTAAACTCTAATTTGATGAATTTTTAAATGGCAATGGCAATGATTTATCATTATTCGACAGAA
>NZ_NTZO01000648.1 GCF_002559405.1 Bacillus sp. AFS001701
GAAGAACCTTATAATAATTTAAATGTACTTGAGAATATTTGCTATATCCAAGAAAATCATCCATTTGGTCATAATTGGAGAATAGATGATTTGTTAAAATACGGAAGGTACTTTCATCCTGATTGGGATCGAGAATTTGCTGAACATTTAGTTCAAGTTTTTGAATTACCTAAGAATAAAAAAATCACTAAGTTTTCAAAAGGAATGAAAACGGCAGTGCAAATTATTTTAGGATTAGCTAGCAACGCAAAAATAACAGTTCTCGATGAGCCGACTAATGGATTAGATGCAGTTAAAAGAAAACAGTTTTATGATGCATTAATGGAAAGCTATGAAGAAAATCCGAGACTCATTTTACTTTCAACACATCATATCGAAGAAATTCAAGCATTATGTGAAACGATCGTTGTAGTAAATGATGGAAAAGTATTATTTCATGAACAAATGGAAGTTATGCGGGAGAAAGGTATTATTCTTTCTGGCAATATAGAGTCAATAGAACATGTAACGAAAAATATTTCTATACTTGAATCCTCAAAAATCAGTTCCACTAAAAAAGTAATGATTGATGAATTATTTACAAATGAATGGAAA
>NZ_NTZO01000649.1 GCF_002559405.1 Bacillus sp. AFS001701
TATATTATATACTTTACTGGGAGACACTTATTTAATAATTCAGTCGGGTTTTTAAACATTAATTCTTAATCCATGTTAACATACCTAATATTAGGAACGGTTCCAACCAAGTAATCAATAAAANNTATGATAAAAAACGAAGATACTGCAAAATACTTAGTGTTCCCTCTTTCTCTTTTGGAAAATGCTTTAAAGCTACATATCGCCCCGAATACTAATGATAAAAAACCAATTAAAGCAATTAGTTCGTTGAATCCTGGAATTACATAAATTATTCCAATCAAAACCAATCCATTAATAATATTATCGAAATCGCTGAAATTTTTCATAATTTCACCTCTTTTAATAATAATTAATGATTTAGGTTCGCACTAAGTATTTTAACATATTTCCATTTCATAGTTATCTTATTGAACGATCCTGCCATTTTATTGAATAAAAAAGAGCTACCAAAGTAAATTCCGAGTTTAAAACCAATATAAAAAAAGGCGACTTCAAAAAAGAAGCCACCTAAAAAGAAAGAAAAATTTTCAGTAAGAATATATCAGTTTAACCCTAAAATAAGCTTAACTTTATCTGCTTTTATTTGAAATTAATAAAATACTTTCTACCAAAATCAATTTCGTAATTTCTTGATAATAGACATTAATAGAGAAATAAATTTAATTAATGACCAATCATTGGATCTTTTATGAATGTCTTTTCTTATATAGAATTTAAGATATTACAAACAATCTACTAAACAAAAAAAATCGACTGAACAGCCTATCAAATTTTACAACTAACTACGGGTTAGTGCAATAATTCTATTTATTTTTGAGCTTCACACTATACTACCTCATTCCTTTTGGAACACCTTCTATTTCAAAAACGCCATTCATGATCAATTGTCTGACTCTGTACTCAATAAACTCATCACCAACATATTGGTCTAAATAGCCAATTACTTCACCAATTAGACGAGCTGATTTCATAAATTCAATTTTCTCTTGCTCTTTATGTAGCTTATTAGCTTTATTGATAATAAAGTAATCAAAATAGGCTTCATCTACACTCTTTATCTCTTTATTTTCCCATACCCTAAGTACCTCTTGTGTGGAAGATATCGCTTGCCATTCTTCCTCCATTTTTTCACGTTGCTCTTCACTTACTGACGAGAAATTTCTACCGTTCTCATAAATAATTCTTAAATTCTCGGGTACAATTTCTCCAGTGTGTAACGGATAACCATCAGAATCTGGGATATCAAATAGTTTTTTATATTCCTTAGTTGTATCTATTAAGAATAACTCGTTACTTTTATCTTTTAATAAATACTGAACAAATCTTAATGCAGTCTGTTCGTGAGAGTTTTCTCCAACCCAAATTATAATTTTTGTATTTTTAGGAATTGAATTGATCATCGAGGTGGCATGATTAAAATTAAGTATGTATTCATCAATCTAATCATCATCAATGATTAGATGATTTCTTAACCATTGGTATCTATTTTTAAGCCCCGACAGATCATGCAATTGCCAAATTGGACCAATAGAAAACAGATCAGAAAATGAGATAACCTTTTCTTCATCATGTAATTCCATTTTTCTTAATATATTTTTTAAACTACCAGCTGCTGAATCACCAAAAAGAATATGTATGACCTTGTAGATTTGATTATTTTTAACACTGGTTTGGTTTCTTTTATAATTCAAAAAATCCTCATATGACTTTATCAAGTCATCCACAAATTGCCCTTTAGTATATTGACCAGTTTCTTCAATCATATTGATTCGCAAATAACTTTGAAATAAAAGTGATTTCACTTCATCTTCGGTAGAATCTTTAAGGATTCTTTATATTTCATTAATCAATATATCCCTACTTTACAGATCATATTAACACAAAAATCCAGTACAACTTATTCAACTAAAGTACCAATTAGATTAGATCGCCATTTTAACGATTAAAGCATGCTGAGCTAAAAAAGCCAATCCAACAGTTAAGGATTAGCTTTTATATGTTTTCTTTTGTTACTGGAAAATTTTATATATAGTTTCTATATTAATAGAAGTTTCCGTTTCACATAAACGTATATTTCGAAAACTCAAAATCTGGTTAATAGGGTTTTTTATATTTTTAAAAACAACTTACCTTGTTTTTAATTGCCACCCAATCTTATACTAATTAAATTGTACAAGAAGGAGAAAATCTGCTCTTTTTAAGTATTTCCTAGGGAAGAACTTAACTCATAAACGGTAATCGATTTTTCACAATGCAATCATTAAATTTCCGTTCAAAAGTCCCTCAATAACAAGTTGGGGGACTTTTGCGTTGAATTAAATTACTCTTGCTCCCAACTTTTAAACGTTTCTTTATAATCGCTAGAAACAATTCCTTTTTCTGTAATAATCGCCGTTATTAATTCATTCGGCGTTACGTCAAACGCTGGGTTTAGTACATCGATTCCTTCTGGGGCAATTTGAACATTTCCGATATGCGTTACTTCAGTACGATCGCGTTGTTCAATTACAATTTCATTCCCTGTATCGATTGATAAATCGATTGTTGATAAAGGAGCAGCTACATAAAATGGAACTTGGTAAAAGTTAGCTAAAATCGCTAATTGTAATGTTCCAATTTTATTTGCAGTGTCTCCATTAGCAGTAATGCGATCGGCACCAACAATAACTGCATCTACTTTTTTATTTTGTAATAAGTAGCCGACCATATTATCAGTTAATAATGTAACTGGGATACCACTTTGGTTCAATTCCCAAGATGTCAGTCTAGCACCTTGGAATAATGGTCTAGTTTCTGTTGCATAAGCCGAAATTTCCCAGCCTATTTCTTTTGCTAAGTGAAGTGGAGCTAAAGCTGTTCCGTATCGACTTGTCGCAATACTCCCTGCGTTGCAATGAGTTAATACTGCTGCGCCGTCATGTAATAATGTTAAAGCGTTTTCACCGATTTCCTTGCAAGTTGCCTCATCTGCTACATGTAATTTAATTGCTTCTTCCATGATGATTAATTTAGCTTCGGATACAGTCGCTGCTTCTTTACTAGAGCTAATTAGTTTTTCAACAGCCCAGGCTAAATTTACTGCAGTTGGTCTAGCACTAATTAGTTCATCCGCTAATAATCTTGCTTGTTGATGAAATTCATCAATTTGGTCAGTTTCTATTTCTCGCACACCTAAATAAAGTCCATATGCAGCTGCTAAACCTATTGCTGGTGCTCCTCTTACTTGTAATTTTACGATTGCTTCACGTACATCTAATAATGTCGTTGCATCAAAATAGTGTAGTTCCGTTGGTAGTTTAGTTTGGTCTAAAATTTTTAAACTTTCACCGTTCCATTGTAATGATTCAGGTATTTGCTGTAATGTAGTCATCGATTATTACTCCAATCCAATAAGTAAATTTCCAATATTTCTAATAGTAAATCTATTTTTTATACAATAAACTCCGAATTTTAAGACTTTTTTCTTTGCTTCAATTTTTTGATTATGTTCTAGTGAATCAATATCTTCAACGTGAGCAAGACCGATACTTCTTCGGATTAATTCACATCCAATAACCCCAATTGCATCCACCCAATAACCTTCTAATTTTTCTTTAATTAGAGCTTTTTGGTTAAATGGTCTAACACTATGCTCTTCCCATAGTCGAATAAATGATTCATTAAACACTTTTTCAATGTTTAAAATGTGTTCAATTATTTCGTCTTTTAGTTCAGTACGGCTGAAAAGTTGAAAAAGTAAATTTGCTTGAATTTGCCCTAAATCAAATCCGATTGGTCCGACAAATGCAAATTCCGGGTCAATTACTTTTGTTTCTGTTTCAGATACGAAAATGCTTCCCGTATGTAAATCACCATGTAATAAAGCTTCTTTTTTCGATAAGAAATCTAATTTTAGTTTCGCAACTTCAATTTGTAGATCTGCATCATTCCATAGTTCTTGAATTTCTTCTGTTAATTCTTCTTCAAAGCTATTTGTTTCACTGTTAAAAAATGGATCTGTATAAACAAGATTTTCTGTTATATCACATAAGTCCGGATTATTAAAAAGATACTCTAGCTCTTTTTTCTTAGCTGGTGTAGTTCCGAAATCTGAAGTGAAAAATAATGACTTTGCTAAAAATTCACCGATATGTTCAGCTAAAAACGGATAGCTTTTTTTCTCAATGAAACCTTTTCGTAAAATTTGTAAGTGTGAAAGATCCTCCATTACAGTTACAGCTTGATCTTCGTCATGTTCTAAAATTTTTGGTGCATGTAACGGGATTAACTCATTGTATATTTTTGTCGCATTACTCTCGATCGTAGCTCGCTTTAATGTAAGTGGCCAGCTTTCACCAACAACTTTTGCGTATGGTAGTGCCTGTTTTATAATTAACCCTTTCTTGCTTCCTACTGGATTAACTTTAAACACTAAATTTAAATTCCCATCCCCAATTTCTATACATTCACATAGTTCATTTTTAAAATAGCCAAGTTTTTGTAAATAAGTAATTGCAGTTGCTTCTGTTAAAGGTCTATATTCTTTTCGTTCAATGACAGTCACTAAATTCATCCCCCTTGAATTTTGCAAAATAAAAAGCCTCTTTTCCGAGACGAAAAGAGGCAATACTAATTGGCTTTCGTCTCTTATCTACCAGAAAATTTCTTTTCTGTTGGAATTAGCACCGTGCCTTACTGAGCATTTAAGCTCAGGCGTAAACAATACGCCCCATTTCACAATGGTATTACGGTCGGTTGCTGGGCATCGTCGGGCCAAATCCCTCCGCCTACTCGAAATAAGAGTTCGCATATTTGATTTTATAATCGTATTTTAGTTTATAGATTTTTAATTTGTCAATTACTTTTTTAAAACTTTTTGTAAATATCTTCTTTTCTGTCTTCAAAAATAGGGATTGTACCGCGTATTTCATCGACTTTTTTCGGATCAATTTCCCCAAAAACGATTTCTTCATTCGTGCTACCTTTGGTTACTACTTCTCCCCAAGGGTCAATAATCATTGATCCTCCACCAAATGTATTCGCTAAATCTTTTCCTACTCGATTACATGCAACAACATAACACTGATTTTCGATTGCTCTGGCTTTTAATAAGATTTCCCAATGATTCATTCTTTGAATTGGCCATTCGGCAACAAAAAATAAAACTTTTGCACCCTTTTGAGAATGAGCTCCAATCCATTCAGGAAAACGCAAATCATAGCAGACAAAACCTGCAGCAGTTAATCCATCGATTTCAAAAAGACCATCTGTTTCCCCCGATTGAAGATAGTGATGCTCGTTCATTAACTGGAATAAGTGAACTTTATCATAAGTTTTTACTAATTTACCAGTACTGTTAATAACAATTAATGTATTCGTAACACCATTTTCTCTTGCAATTGGGAACGAACCAGCAATCAATATTACATTATTTGATTTTGCGATTGACTGAAGTTCAGAAATAACCGCTTCTTGTTCACCTGTGTGCAAACCAATTTCTTCCAGACAATAGCCTGTTGTCCATAGCTCAGGTAATACGATTACACGAACATTTTCTTTAACAGCATCGTTTATTTGAGTTTTCATTTTCTCTAAATTAGCCTTTGATTCACCTAATATAACGTCAGATTGAATACACGCAATTTTAATCACAATTTATTCACCCTATTCTAAATTTTATAGACATTTTTAAATCGAGCATATATGATGGTGAAAGTTATTGCAACAGTCGTTCATGAAAATCATTCGATTAAGAAACGATCTATTTCAAATTAATTTTATTATATTTTTGGAGTGATTAACTTGAATC
>NZ_NTZO01000650.1 GCF_002559405.1 Bacillus sp. AFS001701
GGAAATCAACATCACTCTACTCCTTTTACGAAAATTTGATAATGAAGAAAAACATGTCTCAAATTTTTTAAACTCCGAATATCGATAAAATTGCAAATCGTTTTTTCGGTTTAAATGTAATAATTTTTTTCTGATCCTCTAAATCCGCTTTTAATAAGGTCACTTGTTCATTTAATTGTTCTACTTGATTTTCAAGTTGAACAACTAATTTCTTTAAATCTTCAATTTCACATCGATGTTCCAAAATTTGTACTGAAACGACTTCATTTGCTTTTGTTTCAACTTTTTCTTCAAGTTTTATTAATTTTTGAGTTAATTCTTTTATAATGTCAACTTGATCATTGTCATTTGGTTTTGGTTCAATCGTTTGCATCGAAGCTTCATAAATTTCTTTAATTTGTTCGATTTGTTCCTCAGTAAATAAATATCCATTATGAGTTTTCTCTACTTTTAAATTTCCTTTTTTTAAAAAAAACAATACTTTTTTATTTGTTAATTGCAGTTGTTCTGCCACTTGAGAAGTTGTATACATACGCTATTCCTCCTCCAAATAATTTATATATTAAAAATTCTTTATTAAATTGCACATTCCTTTGAGGTTGACAAAACTAGTGTTGACTCGGCAAAAGTTCTTAAAATACTTCGAATAGATAGGTTCTAAACATTCAAAATGGCTGAAAATGTAAACTTAATTACTTTTGTATTGATTTTTATCGAAACTCGGTTTATTTCGGTGTTTTTAGCAAAATATTCTACTGATTTTAGAATATAAAGTAGATAAATAGCATATAATGCAAGACACTGGTTAGAGAAGGAAATTAGAAATAAGGTAAAGAATGGTAATAAAGAGAGAAGGCAAATTGAGTGTTAAAACAGGAAATGTAGAACCTTTTCCAAAATCATTTCGATCCTGTTATAAAAAAATTTTGATAACAAATTATTTAACTGAATATACTAAGATAAGCCTAATTTAAAAATATTAATTATGAAGATAGCCTTCACTTCCAATTGGAGGGATGACTCAATTGTTTGGAATTGGTACTAAGTTATTATTAGTTGTTGTATTAATTGCATTTACTGCCTTTTTTGTTGCATCTGAATTTGCAATCGTAAAAATTAGAAGCTCTAGAATTGATCAGTTAATTGGCGAAGGAAATAAAAAAGCAAGAGCTGTAAAACGAGTAATAACACATCTCGATGAATATCTTTCAGCTTGCCAACTTGGTATTACAGTTACCAGTTTAGGTTTAGGTTGGTTAGGTGAACCAGCTGTCGATGAATTATTGCATCCATTACTTGACGATATGCATTTACCTACTGCAGTAAGTGGAACAATCTCTTTTTTACTAGCCTTTGGAATTATTACATTTATACATGTTGTAGTTGGTGAATTAGCGCCTAAAACAATCGCTATACAAAAGGCTGAACAGATAACATTAACGTTTTCTCCAGCTTTGATTCTTTTTTACAAGATTACCTATCCGTTCATTTGGTTGTTTAATAATTCAGCAAGGATGGTCTTAAAAATATTTGGACTTCCTCCTGCTTCAGAACATGAAGTTGCCCATTCAGAGGAGGAATTAAGAATTCTACTATCTGAAAGCTATAAAAGTGGTGAAATTAATCAATCTGAATTTAAGTATGTGAACAATATATTTGATTTCAATATGCGAGTAGCAAAAGAAATAATGGTTCCTCGAACGGAAATGGTTGCAATAGATTTACGTGAAGCTTTTCATGAGAATATTCACTTTATGAGTACAGAAAAATATACGCGTTTTCCTGTTGTAGATGGAGATAAGGATCATGTCGTTGGTTTAATAAATTTTAAAGATGTTTTTACTGATTTTGTTCTTCATAAAGGGGAAGCAGAGGTAAAAACACTTGAACAATATATTAGACCTATCATTCAAGTCATTGAATCAATATCAGTTCATGATTTACTTGTTAAAATGCAAAGAGAACATATACATATGTCGATATTAGTTGATGAGTACGGAGGTACATCTGGCTTAGTAACAGTTGAAGATATTTTAGAAGAAATTGTTGGGGAAATTCGAGATGAGTTTGATGTTGATGAGAAAGAGGATATAAGTAAAGTAAGCGAAAATAAATTCATCATTGCAGGTAAAGTTTTAATTAGTGAAATTAATGATGTTTTTAGCTTAGACATTGATGATACAGATGTTGATACAATTGGTGGGTGGATTTTAACTGAAAATTTTGATGTGCAAGAAGGAGATTCGATTAAATTTCATAACTGTACATTTAAAGTCCTTAAGATAGACGGACATTATATAAAATCAATTGAATTAACACGGGAATCGATTAAAAAACCTGAACTTGAAGAAGAAAGCGCAACTTAAATTGTAAAAACAATTGAGCTGCGCTTTTATCCACATTACAAGAAATTTCACATACCGAACTAGTTAAAAATTAGTTGATTTATAAAGCTCATCTTTAATAAATATTTCATTTTTATCAATTGCGTCATTATGCGTAACGACAAGCCCGATCGGAGTAGGGACGGGTAAATTATTGACTAGTGAAAAGGGAATATTTTTTTTCTTTGCCATTAAAAGATATTTTGAAATTGTATTATATGGCAGTGTACCATTTAATAATAAAGTAACATTTTTCATATTGATTGATTTTTCAACGATTGGATAAATTGAATTTGCCATCACTTGACTTGTAGTTAACGCAATTTCGATTCTTTCGCGAATAGTTCCTAAAAAAATATTTCGTTCTTCAATTTTTATTTCCTTTTCGCCATAGATACCTT
>NZ_NTZO01000034.1 GCF_002559405.1 Bacillus sp. AFS001701
GAATTAAAACGATAAAAATAAAGCTAGAAATAGATAAAATTTTTAATAATATATCTATTAATCCTTTTGAAGTTGGTACTAAATTACCTACTAAAAAGATAAGAAAGCAAATTGTAAGAGTAGAATAGATTCTATTTTTTCTTATTAAATTCGAGATTCCGATATTAGCCAAATTTAAATAAGATACATAGGAAGAGGCAATTATGAAAAACCAAACTGAAAGAAATAGTAAATCTAGTCGCTCTAGTTCTTTAAATAAAGTTAGGGTTTTAAATAAATAAATTGTCGGTTCTGGAATTAAACGCATTTCCTTTTTACTAAAGAATATGAAGCATAAAACGACAGTAAATAGATTGATCATTGTAATAAATATTGTAGATAAAATAGTACTTTTTATTGTTTTCCTATGAGCGCTATTTACAAATGGGTAGAGAACTAAAAGGCACTCAAAACCATGTAAGAAAACATAAGACTTATAGCTTCCTTTTACTATTTGGGCAAAATTAGCTTGAGTAACCGGGAGTAAAAATTTCCATTCCACTTGTTGAAATGCTTCTACACTAAAAATAAAAATGATTAAAAATGTCCAAAAAGATAACTGGAAAAATCGAGTCGTAGTTCGAATATTTTCTTTCCCTAGATAGATTCCAATTATAAATAAAAGAAGTAAAATACTCCAAGATGGTGAGTTTGGAAAAACCCATTTACTAAATATAAATAGATAGAATTGATTAATTAAATAAGCTATAAAAATAAAATATAAAATATAACCAATTTTCAATATTCCACCAAGCCATTTTCCAAAAAAATACGAACAAATTTCAAAAATTGTTAAATTCGGAAACCGCTTAAGTAAAAATGAATATAGAATTACAGTACAGATCGAATATAGGCAAGAAAGTAATAAAGAAATCCATCCATCATAAGCACTTTCTTGATATAAATGCATTGGTAACGTTAATATTGCAACGTTTAATTGGGAGATTACCAAATAAAAAAATAATTGAAAGGATGAAATAGTCTCATTTTGCTTAATTATCATTTTTTCCACCCTTTCGTATCATTTGATTGAATGGTATCAATAGGACGTGCATTTGTCGGTCGAGTCTTCATTTTCCAATTGGGTACTCTAATTAAAGCATCCTTTAAATCTTTTAATCGAATCGGTGCAAGAGGTGAAAAATATGGAGAACCAAAGGACTCGAGTTTAACCATATGTATAAAAATAAGCATTAAACCGAATATAATACCTACAAATCCATAAATAGATGCCAAAATAATCATTGGAAAGCTTAATAATCGAAGTGAAAAACTCATTTCATGAACAGGAACAACAAATGATGCAACTGCTGTTATAGCTAGAACGACTATCATTGTATTTGATACTAAATTTGCCTCTACTATAGCTGTTCCAATCACGAGTCCTCCAACAATCCCGATTGTTTGTGCAATTGGACTTGGAAGTCGAATAGATGCTTCTCTTAATAATTCCAATATCAATTGCATAATGATTGCTTCGACAAACGGAGAAAATGGTACAAATTCGATACTGTTTTGAATAGTAGTAACTAATTCATATGGGAGAATTTCATAGCTAAATGAAACAATAGATATGTATACTGCAGGTAAAGTTATACATAGAAAAAAACTAAATAGCCTAATAATCCTTAAAAAAGTCCCTATTAAAGCTCTACCATTATAGTCATCGGGAGTTTGGAAAAACGTAAAAAAAGAAGCTGGCATAATTGAAACCGTTGGACTTCCTTCAACTATTACGCAAATTTTTCCGTCAAATAAATTAGAAATAACTCGGTCAGGACGCTCCGTTTCTAGAATTTGTGGAAATGGTGAAAGTGAACTATCCTCTATAAATTCTTCTAACTTACCGGTTGTTAAGTTATTTTCAAGTTGAATAGAGTTAATACGGACTTTAACAGTTTCTAAAATATCTTTATTTACGATATTATCTAAATATAAAATTCCAACATTGGTACCAGGATCTCCAATTGGTAAAACTTCTATTTTAAAATCAGTGCTTCTAATTCTACTTCTTAGAAAATTAATATTTTTATTAAGACTCTCAACAAAACCATCATGAGAACCTGAAACAACTTTTTCATTTGTAGGCTCACTTGTCGATCTCACTTCGAATAAGGCAGTCTCTATGATAAAAGCTTCGTTTGAACCATCAACCAACAAAACCGTATTTCCATTCGTAAGAGCCTCTTGTATTTCGTTCAAACAATTAGTTGACGAAATAGTTGAAACAGGTAGATCTGTCATGATATTTCCATTTTTTATATTTAAAAGTACTTTAATAATTTTTTCATTTATAATATCTTTATTCGAGATTGTATCAATAAAAGCAATACATAGTGGTCTATTATTGAAAGTAATCTTTCTAGTTTTAAAATCAAAAACATTAGAAAACTCTTCTTTTAGTTTTTCTAAATTACTAGTAATGTCCTTTGAAATTGTAATTGTTTGTTCCGTTTCCAATAATATTCCACCTCCTGTCGTATATTGTTTGTAAAATAGAAAAACATATTCATTGGTCAGATTAAGAAATTGAATGATTATAAATAAAGAAAAGGGCTATCTCATAGGTCAGATTAACTGACACGTGAGAGCCCTATTTTTGATTGTCATAATAATATAGAATGCATTAGTGCTAGTGGGAGGTATTTTATTAGCCCTTTTCATTTTAAGTTGTTATTTTCGATCTTTTCAATTAGCAGATTTTTAACTAGTTTACATTCAATATAGAGCCTATTTGCAAGTTCACCCTTTGAAAGTATCTACCATCGTACAAGTGTTAGGTCGTAATACCTTAACCGGTAGGGGTAACTTTTAATTTTATTTGCGATTTTCAGATTTTATTTGCAGTCCACTCTTCATTTACTAATAACAAAAATTAGAATAACAAGTGAAAAACCAGAAATGTCATAGAGGATATTTCTGGTTTTTTTGTATAATTTTCCAATGAAAAGCAGAAAAATACAAAAAGGTTTTAATTAAATGAATTATTCAAAATATCAATCGTGCCAACTCTCAATATAATGAATCTATCTTGAGAAAAGAAAGTAGGTTAGTAGATGAAAAAGAAAATGTTTAGAAATGTTACAACACTAGCATTAACAACAGGACTTATAAGTACTACTTTAACACCGGTTTCACTTTCACATCAAAATGCAATGGAATGATAACGCTCAAAAAACCAGTTAAGAAATATAAGGACAAAACATTAGATGATGTTTTAGAAGCTCTTGGTCTAAATAAATTTAAAAAATGACTAAAAATCGGTAATCTCAAATGAGGTTACCGATTTTTTTCATTCTTCTATATCAACTGGTGAATGAATCTGATCTTTGTACAAATCAAAATACAGTTGACTATTTGTTCCGCGAACACAATATGAAACATCAGCTAATTTCAAACCTCGTCTCTCAATTTCAGTAAAAATCCAAGTCTTTGTTAAATTGTTTTGAGTAATGTTTTTATCAATAATTTGACCATCCATAATGATTTCAATTGGGAAATCTGATTGGGAAGGACTAGAAATTCCTAAATCTTCTCTAGTTACAAAACGATATAACGGTTTCTTTAATATAGATAAATGGCCATCAGGTTCAAAAATAGCGAATTCTACCTCATCTATATCAAATATATCTCTCCTTCTTAGTGCTTGATTGAATGAATCCATAGTAACTTTTAGTTTTTCTATGTTTTCTTCAAGGATCTTTCCATCTTGTATAACAACAGTAGGTTCTCCATTAAATATTGCTCTAGCTTTTTTATTTTTTAATGAAACTAACGTAGCAAGGAAAATAAACGTGCTCAGAATGATTAATGCAGTTATAAAGTTACTAAATCTTATAGAAGTATTAAACGCTAAATTACCTGCAATAGAACCTATTGTAATAGAAGTAATATAGTCATGGTAAGTCATTTTTGAAATAGTTTGTTTTCCTAGTAAGTGGGTAATACAAATAAGTAAAATAAATGCTGAAAGAGTTCGAATTATGACTTCAATTGTTCCAATCATTACCTTCACCTTTAATTTTATTCTTACTATATTTTTACATAAAAGAAATAGATAATACGTAAATATAGATACTTTTGTAAAGTTCCTAAAGAACAAAGCCTATAGTTAACGGGTCAAGGTTATTTTCTGCATATCTATTTCTAATAAACAGTTTAAATGATTCCTTATTCTAATTACTTTGATCGTTAATCAAAGAAGTGGACACTTAAGTAAATGAACTTAAATGCCTTTTTTACTTCTACATATATTTACCTTATTTGGTAAAAATGTTATTAACCTAATAATGGTAAATTAGCTTAACAGATAAATAGTTAAGAAAATAACTAAATTCCATTTCATGATGATTTTTGGGAGAGACTAAGGAGTTTTATATGGAACACGGATTGTTAGAAGTTTCAAACGTGATTATAGGAGAATTCTTAATATTACTCTTAATTGGTGTGATATCTTGGTTGGCTGCAAATAAATTTAATAAACCTTATACAATATTTCTAGTCATTATTGGTTTAGTAATTGGCCTTTTGAATATTGATTTTTTAGATAAAATTGCCGACCTATTTACAAATAGCGAGACTTTTTCATTGATTGTTCTTGGTCTTTTTTTACCTTCGCTTCTTGGAGAGGCCTCGATGAAGTTTGAATATAAAGAAATTAAAAAATATAAAAATGAAATTCTAAGTTTAGCTCTTTTAGGTACATTCATAACATTTGTACTTGTTGCAGTTGCTTTGATTTATATTTGTAAGTTACCAGTAGTAGTATCTTTCACCATTGCTTCTCTTATGTGTGCAACTGATCCTATTTCTGTAATGGGAATGTTTAAGATATACAATGTAAAGAAAAGTATTGCGGCTAGTTTAGAAGGGGAAAGCCTGTTTAATGATGGAATAGCAGTTGTGTTTTTTAAAATATCTACAGTATTCCTATTAAGTTATATTAACATGGGATTATCAGGTATTGGGGCTGGTATCTTATTATTTTTCAAGGTTGTTCTTATTGGTACAGTTATAGGGTTATTTTTAGGATTTTTAGCTTCATACATGATTAGTTTTGTAGATAATTATCCTCTTGAAACAATGGTGTCCTTCTTACTTTTTTATGGATGCTATCTTTTATCGGAGCATTTTCATGGAAGTGGTGTAATTGCAGTTGTAATTGGAGGCATTGTATTTGGCAATTATGGCAAGAAAATTGGAATGAGCGCTGTTACCGAAGATTACATCGCAAGTTTTTGGGATATCGTATCGTTTGTAGGAAATACGATTTTATTCCTACTAATTGGTTTAGTAGTTTATCGATTAGATGTATTTTCAAATTGGAAAGTTTCTTTAATAACGATATTGATCGTATTAATTGCTAGAACAATTGCAGTAAATATTAGTCTGCTAAAAATCAAAACCTTTACAAATAATGAAAAATTTCTTATTAACTGGGGTGGGTTAAAAGGCGCTTTGTCAATTGCACTGGCACTAACTTTACCAGCTGATTTTCCATATAGAGAAAACATCTTGCTAATTGTATATACAAATGTAGTGTTTTCATTGCTGATTCAAGGTTTGAGTATTCCAAAAGTAATAGTGTATATAAAAAATAAAGAAAAAGTCATACAGTAATTGGAAAAAAGATTTAATTATAAACTAAAATAGATCATTTATAAAAAGACTTAAACATTGTTAACTGTTTTTTACAGGAATACAACGGTTAAGTCTTTTTGTTTTGTTTATGTGTAAATCGAATCTGGTACCAGATCGGAGTCTTTTTTTCATTACGATAGAATTTGGTTGTCTTATAAAGAGATTATCCGTTTATACGTTGAATAACTCTATACTGTTAGCGGATAAACTTAATTTTATTGAATAAAGGAGGGAAGGTAATGAACCACAACAATACAACGCATGTACGTAAAAACGAGATTGTAATCACCCGCATATTTGATGCTCCACTTGAACTTGTGTTTGATGCTTGGACGAAAGAGGAGCACTTATCAAAGTGGTGGGGGCCTAATGTATTTACATCGACTTTTCAAACGTTTGATATGAAACCTGGAGGTACTTGGAAGTTTATCATGCATAGTCCTAATGGCGTTGATTTTCCAAACACTAACGTTATTATCGAAGTCGTTCAACTGGAGAAAATCGTCTTCAAACATGAGGTGTTTCCTCATTTTCTAGCGACAGCAATCTTTGAGGAGCTTAATCGTAAGACGAAACTTACATTATAGTTCATTTTTTGAAGAAGATGCTACTGTATTTGAAAAGGTAAAAACTTATGCTGTTCCGGGAGCTGAACAGACAAAGGAACGTCTTGGGGAACATCTGGCAAGTATGTCATAATGCTATCTGTGAACGAGAAATATTATTACAGTGTACCAAAACAAAGTATGAAAAGAAAAGTAGATGAATAAACCGGAATATCCCGATAGAGGGTTATTCTGGTTTTTTTGTTTTTATAAATGTTCAGTAGAAAGGACCATATCCAACTACTAGTATCCAAGTTGAAGAAGGTATTTTAGATTATATAACGAACTCCCAATAATAAACTTTTATAAAGATTGGGTGGGATTAATAATAAAACAAAATGAAATTTATAGTAGTGAACAAATAAAAATAAGTTTAATCGAGCAACTTCGGAACGCCGGTTGCGTTTTTGCGGAAGAAGAGGCCCAGCTTCTCATTTCTGAAGCTGATGATTTGGAAGAACTTTTAACAATGGTAAATCTTCGAGTAACGGGCTCACCATTAGAATATATCCTAGGTTGGGCAGAGTTTTATGGCAATAGGATTGAAGTAGTCCCAGGGGTCTTCGTTCCTCGCCGTCGGACAGAGTTTCTTGCTCAAAAGGCGATTGACTTATCTGTATCTGGTGTCAAAGTGGTTGATCTTTGTTGTGGTTCTGGTGCAGTGGGTGTAGCGATTTCCAAGGCTGTGGGATTGGTTTCGTTGTATGCGGTCGATATTGATCCTATTGCAGTCCAGTGTGCCAAGTGCAATGTTTCTAAACTAGGAGGTCTTGTATATGAAGGTGATCTTTATAACCCATTGCCACCTCAATTACTTGGGAATGTTGATATTATAGTAGCGAACGCACCATATGTTCCAACTGAGGAAATAAAGTCACTCCCTCAGGAGGCAAGGCTATATGAGCCAAAAGTGGCGCTTGATGGTGGTAAGGATGGAAATGATATTCATCGAAAAGTGGCAGAAAATGCGTCTCTCTGGTTAGCTTCAGGTGGGCATTTATTAATAGAGACGAGCAAAATTCAGGCATCTCAAACAGTGGAAATCTTTACTCAATGTGGACTAATAGCCGGGATAGTACATAATATTGAATTGGACGCCACAGTCGTAATTGGTATGAAACCGCCTTTATAGATTAATTAAAAAACAACCAGTGTAGACCCTTTATGGATTACTCTGGTTGTTTTTAGTAGTAGCAAAATTTATTTTTTGTTCGCCTTTTTTGCTAAATTCTGTAATTCACTTTGAGGCTCGGTTGAAAATTCTACGTCTTTTCCGTATCCTTGTGGATTTACGCTTGGAGCTTTTTGTCCTCTTCCAGATGATTTTTTACTCATGTGCTTCACCTCCAAGGATAGTGTTTCCGGAGACAGTAGATTTATGAGTAAAAGTAATCTAGTACATTCTATATAGAAAGATTTTTCTCTTTTTCAAAGTTAGAAGATGTACTATGTTGAGATAATACGCGGTCTAAAAATTTTTTTGTAATCGGCATAAAGTAATTAAGTATTAACCCACCAAAACAAACAGTTAGGATCGTACCAATGCCGATTGGTCCATTTGAAATGAATGCAGCTATTAAGAAAATGAGATAAATGATTGTTTTCGAAAAAAAGATATTTGTTCTAGTTAATTCTTGTAGGATTAATGTTAATCGGTCCACTGGAATAGGTGCAAAGTTTGTGTGTAAATAGGTTGCAGTTCCGAGTCCTGAAATTACTAATCCGAAACTATAAAAAGCTGTTTTGCTATACCAAATTTCAGGCGTTACTAAATTGTGTAATAAATAAAGCCACATATCTATACCGATACCCGTAATAAAGGCAGTTACTAATCCTAAAAATTCTGGTCTTTGTTTTTTTAAAAAGGAATTTATACATATTAGTAGTAGAGCAATGAAGATTTCCCAACTTCCGACAGTCAACCCCACATTTTTGGATAACCCTACTAAAAGGGCATCAAAAGGTGAAGTTCCAAGGTTAGATTGTATATTGATTGAAATACCTAAGGTTAATATTAAAATTCCTAATACGTAAAAGACATGTTTCGCTTTAATTAATCGCTTTATCATTTAATTAATTCTTTTAGCATTAGAATATGAGGGATCCCATCTTCTATAAAGACATCAGAGGAAGTTCGATAACCAAGTTTTTTATAAAAACCTTCTGCATGTGTTTGGCCATGCAATTTTACTTTCGAAGCTCCTTGTTCTTTCGCGATTTCTTCTAAAGCTTTAATAATGTTTTTGCCAAGACCAAATTTTCGGAAAGACTCAAGGATACAGATTCTTTCCAATTTACCTACTCCATCAACAAACCTAATTCTTCCTGTTCCGACTGGTTGTTCATTGTAATGAACTAATATGTGTTGGCAATCTCCATTTAATTTGTCGTATTGATCAAATTCATCATCTAGAGGTACACCTTGTTCTTTCACAAATATATCTTTCCTTATTGCAAATGCTATCTTTAGCTCTTCTTCGTTCATTATTTTTTTGGTATTCATCACTTTTATCAGTCCCTTTAATTAAATTTTTTTATTTTATTGCAAATGCAACAAAAATAAGTTAAATTCAATATATATCATTTTTATTGCATTTACAACAAAAAATAATACTAAGGAGTTAGATATGAAGGAAATTCTTCGTGAAATTGGAATGATTGCAAGGGCTCTAGATTCGATCAGTAATATTGAATTTAAAGAGCATGACCTTACAAAAGGGCAGTATTTATATCTAGTGCGAATAGCTGAAAATCCAGGAATCATTCAAGAAAAATTGGCTGAGATGATAAAAGTAGATCGAACTACAGCAGCGCGTGCTATAAAAAAGCTTGAAATGAATGGATTTATTGAAAAGAAAGAGGATAAAGAAAACAAAAAAATAAAAAAACTCTTTGCAACAGAAAAAGGGGAAAATGTTTATCCATTTATAAAAAGAGAAAACGATTATTCTAATATCGTTGCACTAGAGGGATTGTCCGAAATAGAAGTTGAAACCATTTTTAACCTTCTACAAAAGGTAAGAAAGAATGTAGAAAAAGACTGGGAATTTGTAAAAAAGGGAAACAAGAGAAATTATTGATTAGATAAGAGGAGAGAAGGATTAATATGACGATCAATATAACAAAGTGTAGTTCTAAGGATTCATACAAACTTCAACAAATCGGTTATGAAACCTTTAATGAGACATTTAAGCATCAAAATACGCTAGAAAATATGAATGCTTATTTAGAAAGAGCGTTTAATTTAAATCAAATAGAAGAAGAATTGTTAAATGAGTCTTCACAATTCTTTTTCATTCATTTTAATCAAACCGTCGCTGGATATTTAAAGGTCAATATAGATGATGCCCAATCTGAAGAAATGGGTGATGAATCACTTGAAATCGAGAGAATTTATATAAAGAAGGAATTTCAAAAACATGGGCTTGGTAAAGTTCTGTATAATAAAGCCTTAGAAATTGCGGAGGAACTTAATAAAAAGAAAATCTGGCTAGGCGTATGGGAAAAAAACGAAAATGCGATTGCATTTTATAAAAAAATGGGATTTGTTCACAATGGGTCACACTCGTTTTATATGGGTGATGAAGAACAAATAGACTTTATCATGATTAAAACAATCGGGTAATATGTTTATTTGCTATTTTCCACATTAAAATAATCTCCCAACTACAGATTAATGGTAAAGACACGTTCAGAATAATGGCGTGAAGAAAATTTGGTGTAATGCTAGAAAGAATAAAGGGAATTTTTATAAAAGATGGGAAAGATTACGTCATTATGGAGAAATATTTATAGTAGATAAGTATAATATACGTAAAAACATTGACAATGATACTGATAATCATTATCATTTAAATATGATAGCTTTCAATACTAATAACCCCGTATTGATAAATGGTGTCATAAAACCTTATGTAATTCCCCACCCCTTTTTCATATGGTTATCCAAAAAAGCTTGGTTAGTCACCAAGCTTTTTTGGTATCTATTTGGTGATTTTTAGGGGGAGAATGAAAAGAACGGTCAATTTGGATAGTTAATCTAAATTGGTAAAGAATAAAATTAACATAATTTAATAATAAAATGGAGTAAGTAAACCACTTGAAAACTTTAATAATTTGTTCAATTATTTTTTTTCCTATTATTATGAATGGATTAGCCAGATTTAATCGAATGTTTAACACAATCTTTAATTTAATCGCAATCATTTCTTATGTAGTATTTGGGGTAATTTCAGCAATAGCAATTTATGAAATTATAAAACATGATGTTGTTTTTATGACCAATATCCATGCTGTATTTCTTAATATTTATTTTTTAATTTCTGGCGCTTACTTAGGTATATATGGCTTATATCTATTGATTAATTTGATGATGAAACAGCTTAATCAAACTAATAAGTAATTACAAAGATTGTTCCAATGAAAAACACCATAACGCATCATTTCCTTATATCATGCATTGTGGTGTTTTAATTATGTTTATTTTTCTAATTGCGTTTCTTGTTTTGAAGCATACTCTTTTTTCGAAAGTTCACCTGGCCAATATGCAAATCTACCTAATACTGTAGTTATTGCTGGAACTAAAAGTGGACGAACGATGAATGTATCAATTAATACGCCAATACAAGTAACAATACCAAATTGAACTAATACTTGAATAGGTAGTGTTGCTAACACTAGGAATGTTCCGGCCAAGATTAATCCAGCAGATGAAATAACAGCCCCGGTTTTTGCGACACCATTTGAAACTGCTTCGCGATGTGTTTGTTTCTTTTTATTTTTCCATATCTCGGAAACCATGAATATATTGTAATCTTCACCTAATGCTACTAAAAATACAAAGGAATATAATGGAATCGAACCTTGTATCGCGCTTGCCCCAAATCCATAATGAAGAATTAGCCAGCCAGCACCTAATGCTGAAAGATAAGATAATATGACGGTTAGAATTAAGTAAATCATCGCTGTAAAGGAACGTAAATAAGTTAACAGTAATAATGCAATTAATCCAATCATTACCGGAATAATCACGGATTCATCACGCTCAGTTATATTTTTTGTATCTAAATTCGTTACTGTTTCTCCACCAATCCAGTAATGCTGATCTACTTTTTGTATATCATAATCATTCAATAGTTTCTTAATTTTCTTTTCTAATTGAGGTATTCTCTCTAACCCTTTAATAGAATATGGATTATCGACTAATGAAATTTCATATAGTTGTAATTTTTTATTATCATTACCTGTAATAGGATCAGACACATCTTTTACGAATGAAATTGATTCTAATTCTTTTTTTACAGGGATATTTTTATCTTCTGTATCGATTATTACTTTAACAGGTGCTAATAAACCTGATGAATAATGGTCAGATATTAAATCAAAACCTTCTCTTGAAGGCATATCTTTAGGAAATGATTGAAGTAAATCGTATGTGTATTGTACTCGAGGAACAAATAGAGCTAGCCCTCCTAAAAGAATGATCGAGACTAGAATAATTGTCCAAGGTTTATGAGTAACTAGTTTTCCTATTTTTTGATTAAATGTTACTTTGATTTTTGATTTCTTAATTGATTTTCCTTTTTTCTTAGCTCTTAATGCTTCCATTTCCTCTGTTCTTGGGATAAAAGGAAAAAATGAAACTCTACCAAAAATAGAAAGTAGGGCAGGTAGGATTGTGATTGCAGCAATACCCATAATAAGGACTGCCAAACTAAATGGTACTGCGAAGCGATGGAATGCACCATATTGAGCTAACAAGAGTGTACCTAATCCAATAACGACTGTTAAAGCACTCATTGAGATAGCTCCACTAGATTCTCTGATTGCGAGCTGAAGTGCTTTATATTTGTTTTCTTCCAAAAGTAAATATTCACGATATCTAGATATTAAAAATAAACAATAATCAGTACCTGCACCAAATAATAAAACTGTCATAATCGAAACGGCTTGAGAATCCACCGTTATAATACCTTTATCACCTAAAAAACCTAATAATGGATTTACGATTCCATATGCGAAACCAACGACTATTAAAGGGACAATCGCCATAATTGGCGAACGATATAGAAGGATTAAGAAAACTAATACAAGTGATACAGTTGATAATAAAAGTTTAACATCGGCTTGTGAAAATAAACTTACAGCGTCTGTTTGAATACCAACTGGGCCAGAAAAGCGGACTTTTAGACCAGATTCTGATAATTTTCGTTTTACTGGGTCATCACCAGTATTATTTTTAATTTTTTTTTCTATTAAGTTGATATTTTTTTGTAGTACTTTATCGTCTGCTTTTTTGTCAAAAAGAACAGCTGTAATGATTGTAGAACGATCCTCCGAAGAACTTCGTTTAATTGCCTCAATAGGCATTAAATCATATGACGGGGCTGTTAATTGATTTTTTAATGGATTATTTCGAAGTTCTTTATAAACAGTTTGAATGACTTTGTAATCGTCCTCATTTAGTCCGTCTTTACGGTTCCAAACAATTAATAAAGGATTTCCAGAATCAGTTGGAAATTCTTTTTTTATTAGCTGATCCGCTTTTTGAGACATGGATTGCTTAGGTAAGTTATCTGCAGTATTGTTTTCTACCTTGTTTACAGATGGAAAAGTAAATGATAATACAACCGTTAATAAAACCCACACCAACAATGTTATCCATCTTGAACGTTTACTACTTACAAATTTGCCCCAAGAATGAAAGGGGTGCTGTTTCATATGGAATTCACCTCACGTAAAATTTATCAACTTAATTATATATACTAGTCAGTTAATTAATCAAGAACTTTTATTATGCTATAATGAAGGGGAATTAAAAGGTTAGGAGAGAATCATATTGGAACAAATTAAACGGCCTCTTGGAAGACCACCGCAGGATTCAAAAAAAAAGCCTACAAAAACAACAATCGTTGAAAATGCAATCCAATTGTTCCTTCAAAACGGATATCAATTAGTTTCAATGGATGACGTAGCTAAGAAGTGTGGTGTGACCAAAGCAACGGTTTATTATTATTATCCAACAAAAGCAGATCTCTTTACGGATGCAATGGTTCAAATGATGCTTCGAATAAGTGATCGAATTGCTGAGATTTTATCTACAGATAAATCGTTAAAAGAAAATCTCAACGAAATGGTAAAAGTCCATTTAAGAGCAACTTTTGAAATTGATTTAAAAGCTTTTACGAAAGAAGCGAAAGTCTCTTTATCAGATGAGCAATTACAACAGATGAATAACGCCGAAGAAATGATGTATAATGTGATCGAAAAAGCAATGACAATGGCAATAGAAAATGGAGAAATACCTAAAGGGAATCCAACATTCTATACCCAATTGTTCTTAGCAATTTTAAAGGTTGGAAATTATAAGGATACAGATCAAAATTCAATTTTCTCTACAATAGATGAAATGGCTGAACACATCATAGAATTCTTTTGGAATGGAATAATGGGCAATAAATAAAAGAAGATTTACTTTTGGAGTAGATCTTCTTTTTTTTTGCGTGATAAATAAAACATAAAACATATTCATATTGAGATGGTGAAAATACTTACTCATAGAAGGTTCATGAGTAAGTAAACTA
>NZ_NTZO01000651.1 GCF_002559405.1 Bacillus sp. AFS001701
TCTCCAAGTAAGTATAAGATATTCTTTCAGACACAATCTTATCGTAATCAACAATAAATAAAACAGTAACTCCTTTTATATCAACAATTTCCTTTATAAAAGTCAAGGTATTATATATAGTATCTTCTTCGACCCTGTCCAAATCATCAATAATAATATAAATTCTCTTTTGAAGTTCAATTAATTTTTGTAAATTACTTTCTAGTTCTACCTTCATATCCCGTAAATCTGCTATATTATCTTCTGGAAAGACGTCAAAAAAATTCGCGATGTTACTAATATTTTTATTACCTGCAAATTTTAATAATAAATTATAGTATTTTTGATACGGACTGCCTTTACCAGTGTAAATTTCATAATCATTCATGATATTTTCTAATTGACCGAATACATATTTTAATAATTTTTCTCTTGTATCTAAAATCATTGGTTGTATGAATATTACCTCATTACTGTCCGTTTTTAATCTGCCTATTATAGCATTTACAAAACTTGTCTTTCCTTCCCCCCATGCAGCATTTATTGCTATTGCATAAGGATTATAAACGTCCAGATCATTCAAAAAATCATAAATCCTTCTGAATTCTTTTTTTCTTGTGGGAAATAGTTCATTGTATGAACTTATTGGTAAATCAGAATGTTCGTTCTGCTTATTAGTAATCTCAACCACTTCTTCAAAAGAATAAAATATCCATACTACTATTAGTGCCAAAAATATAAATAAACTCCATTCAGTTTTACTTTGAAATGATAAAGAAAATGTAAGTGATAATAATAATAAGAAGTATATAAATTGTAAAAAATTTCGGATAACTTGATTAACAGTTTTTCTATAATAGAGTAGTTCTCTAATAAAGATTAAAATCATTAATGAAAAAAGAAACAAATCTAATTTTACAAAGAATGGCCAAGTAATACCTTTAAAAATTGTTTTCGCGACACTCCTAAGCACTATACTAAGAAGAATCACTAACAAAAGATAAAAAATAAAGCCAATAATTTTTTTTCGATCAATCTTATAATTTTCCATGTCTCTTTACCTCATATTATTTCCGGACATATTTACGAAGGCAATAAAAATTCAAATGCCAAATAGGACAAAATTTTAAGTTACAACTTAATTTCATAACCATAATTTTCCATGCTTCTATAAAAAAATAAACTAATAGTATACAGATCAAAAT
>NZ_NTZO01000652.1 GCF_002559405.1 Bacillus sp. AFS001701
AAATCCTCCCTCTTTCGCTTTATATTTTCTACTTATTTAACATATCTTTTATTACATTTAATTTAAAAATCTCGATAGTACACTCTGAAATATTGTTTATCATCACTTGGGATATGGTTCTTCGTATCATTTTAACCTGAAATTTAAATCATAAAAATAAATTAAGGCTTTTAAGTGCGATTACTGTCAATTGCTCCATGCTAGAGAAACGAATACTGAAATGTCTTAGGATTCATGTACCTAAAAAAGAGTATAGATCCAATCCAATCTGGATAAAATCCTACTCAAATTAAATGCATTTTTTGCAATCTTCGACCAGTTTTTGCCTTTCACCCTACTAAGCAATGTTTGATAAAATTCACTGAGGACGTTTAAAAAAATAATTTAGACTATTGCTTTGCAATGGAATAAAACATTGCACTCTATTCTAAATTACTATGCAATTTAAAAGCCTTGCTATTATCCATATCATTAAGTCTACCAAAAAGTAAACATACCACATCAAATACAATATGAGAGCATTGGTCAAATAAAGAACCTAGCGGTTGAATTGTTTTCAACTCGTTCTCCCGTCGGTATTTGGTTGCGGCTGGNNACATGTAGAATTTCAGTTGCAGCGGCTGCTAATGGTGATTCCGGATTCGTTGTTACTGCAATAATTGAGCAGCCAAGAGATTTTGTTTTTTCTGCCGTCCAAACCACATTTTTTGTTGTTCCAGAGCCAGAAATAGCCACTAACAAATCTCCCTCTGCAATGGAAGGAGTAATGGTTTCTCCGACCACATAGACAGTTGCACCCAAATGCATTAGTCTCATCGCAAACGATTTTGCCATAAATCCGGAACGGCCCTCACCAATCACAAAAATCCTTTTTGCTTTTTGCAATTGAACCGCTAATCCCTGAAGCTGATCCTCTGCTACTTGACCAAGAACAGTTTCAATTTCTTTTAAAATAGTTGATACAACTGTCATATTCTATTCACCCTTTGCCTGTAAAA
>NZ_NTZO01000653.1 GCF_002559405.1 Bacillus sp. AFS001701
AGATTAATGAATATGTAATGTACAAATACAAACATAAAAATAAAGTTAAGAGATTTAATATGGAAAAAAACGTAAAATTATTTTATACATTGGTACTTCTATTGATGGATACATAGCAAATAATGATGGAACGTTAGAATGGCTAGAAACAACAGAAGTAGAAGGTGACTTTGGCTATAATACACTTTTAGAAAGAATTGACACTGTTGTAATGGGTAAAGCAACATATGATGTCGTTCGTGGATTTGATATGGAGTATCCTTATAGTACATATATAAACTATGTGTTTTCAAAATCTTCAACCGGATCAGATGAATATGCTACTTTTATAGATGAAGATATTAAAACTTTTATACAAGATTTAAAACAACAACCTGGTAAAGATATATGGTTTGTTGGTGGAGGAAACCTAGCTAGCGAATTTTTTAAAGAAAATTTAATTGATGAATTTCAACTGGCGATCGCTCCAATCGTTTTGGGAAAAGGAATCTCTCTATACATTGGTGATGACATTACCCAAAAATACACTTTAACGAAAGTAGAAAAATTAGGTCAACTTGCTATGCTTCATTATGTTAGGAAATAATCTTTTGAATTTTCCTAATTAGTAGAGTAGATTGTTGGTTATATAACATACAAATAAATTTTACATGTTCCTTTATTAGTGGTCTGCAGTAGCAGATCTTTTTATTTGCTTAATTAAGAGCTTTAAAAAAAGATTTAAATTTTTGGCTAGGTATAGCTGGGGGAGAAGTTTAATTAGATTCTATTTTATTGGCTAATTCCATAAAAAAAATCCACTTTTGTTGGTCTTCTTATTTTTGTAACAAATGGTTCAATAAATAACAAGGGAGGCTGAATATTTTGTCGAATATAAAAATAGTATTAAATTAATTTTAATAAAAAATTCTACTCCATATAAATATAGTGAAAAAGTCATTAAGATAAGGGAGTAAGTTGAATGGTAGAAACAGTAAACTGGAAAAATAATGCTATTGGACGTAAATTTATAACTTCTTTTAGTGGAGGGAAAGATAGTGTACTAGCTTTATATAAAGCTATGAAAATAGGGGAAGCGGTTGGGTTAATCGTTATGCTAGAGGAAGAAGGGAAACGATCTAGATCCCATGGAATGCCGCCGGAAATAATACGCGCTCAAGCTGAATCAATCGGTTTACCTGTTTATACAGGGGTGGCAAGTTGGCAGGAATATGAAAAAGTATTTACACAACTATTAGAAAATGCAAAAAATCAAGGAGCAGATGTATTAGTAACGGGTGACATTGATATGCCTACTCAAGATTGTTGGCATGATAAAGTTACAAAAAATGTTGGATTAAAGCTTGGAATGCCATTATGGGAAATGAATCACCGTGAAGCTGTCGATGAGTTTATAAACAGAGGTTTTCAAACGATTGTTGTATCGGTCAATTTATCGTTAGGAATGCGGGAAGAAGATTTAGGACGAACGTTAACTCACAAATATGTAAAGGAGCTTGAAACTCGAGGAATTGATCCATGCGGAGAAAGTGGTGAGTTTCATACAACCGTAATAGACGGACCGATTTTTAATTTTCCTATTTTAGTTAAAAAGTGTGAGATTATTAGAGACGGAGAATATACTTATTTGCCTTTAGAGCTTGCATAGTAGAATTAGAAATGAAGAAAGTATATAAAATACTAAATTAATTATGGTAAAATTCAGATAACAAAAAACTTCCAGGGAGAATTTCCTATGCATTCTTTATTTCAAAAAGGAAAACAAAAATATATGAAAATTCGATTAAAACCTCTAGTTTTGATTGCAATAATTTCTGCCGTTTTAATCGTATCTGGGTTTGATATGAATATTAAAGAGGTATTTATTTATCTTGTACTTTATCAGATCGGAAAGAGTATTATCTATTACTTTGAATCAAAAAAGGTAAATTGGAAGGAAAGTATTAAAGGAATTATTATTTGTCTATTATTTGTATGTGTTTATCACATTTTATTTCATTTCTTGATTTCAGTTGGTTTTAAGTCAATAAAGTTTATTAAAGTTATAATCGGTTTATTAGTTGCCACTTTGGGAATATTATCATTTTTGGATATAACTTTTAATATTCCTTTTAAGATTCTTAGGCAAAAAGGAATTAGAAGAAAATAGTACTTAGG
>NZ_NTZO01000654.1 GCF_002559405.1 Bacillus sp. AFS001701
ATTACATGATATTGGTAAAAGTGGTTGGTGGTATTTAATTAGTTTAATTCCGTTTATAGGACAAATTATTTTATTAATATTTGCTTGTTTTAAAAGTGAAAATCACGAGAATCGTTTTGGACCAGTTCCACGATAAGATTAAAATTAATAATGTTCATTGGGTATTAAGAAAAGACTTATACCATATTACTTCTAAAAGTATTTACTCATTGAAATCTTATACCCAATGTATGTCCCTATAGTATTTAAAATAACATCATCTATATCTGAGGTTCTAAGAGACATCATAAATTGGACAACTTCTATGCTTACCGATAAAAATAAGCCCATTAGTATAACTTTTTTTGATCTCTTTATGGATGTTAAAATAAATCCAAATGGCACAAAAAGAATGATATTTCCAAAGATATTAACGATAAATTGTTTAATGCTGCTAAACTCATTAAACAGTTTGATTAATGGAATTAAATTTAATCCACCCTCAGAAATACCTATTCCCAAAGAAGCGACTGGAAAAAATGTAAACCTAAAAATAAACACAAGTGAAAAAATTAACAGTAAATATTTTATGTAAATAGGTTTCAAAA
>NZ_NTZO01000655.1 GCF_002559405.1 Bacillus sp. AFS001701
TAAAATATATTTAATTATACTTAAACAAAGTTAATGATTTCTTAAGGAGCAAAAAATGAACTTAGACCATTTAGCTTATATTGTTGATGTTTCAAAAACGAAATCACTATCCATGTCAGCGAAGAACTTACATATTTCTGTTTCGGCAATCTCTCAGGCAATTAATAATTTAGAAGAAGAATTCGGATTTAAAATTTTCACTCGTTTACGACAAGGTACGATTACGACACCTGAGGGAGAGAAATTAATTGAAAAATCCCTTAATGTGTTAGCCCATGCAGAAAAATTAAAACAGTTAGCAATAAGCAATAATGAAATACAAAAGGAGATTACACTTGCAACTGTTCCTGGACTAATGCATTATATCGTAAATTTAATTAAGCTAATTAAAGCCGAAAATCCAAACTCAAGGATTAGAGTACACGGAAAAAATTCTTTAGAAATTTTAGATGATGTAAAAGAAAAAAAATTACGCTTTGGTTTAGTTTGGATTTATGATGAGTTGATAAAAAAGAATAAAGAATTGGTCTTCGATATCTTTCAAGAGGTTAAAATCAATGTTTGTGTGAGTAAAAATCACACACTTGCTGAATGTAACCAGTTAACAATAGACGATCTAAAAAATGAAACGTTCGTTGTTCATGATGAACAATATGTGAAATGGTATTATGATGAATTCTTAAAAAACAAAACAGAAATATTGTTTACGACAAATAATATCGATAGCATTAGAAGTGCCGTCAAAGAAAATATTGCGATAACAATTGGCACAGACTTTGTTGTACAAAATGAACCACTCATTCAATCTGGAGAAGCGATTGCAATCGAACTGATTAATCCTTTTCATCGTCCTTTTTATGTTGGTTGTGTTCGAAATGAAAATCTTCCTCTTTCAGAAGCAGATAAAATCTATATAAATGAATTAAAAAATGAAT
>NZ_NTZO01000656.1 GCF_002559405.1 Bacillus sp. AFS001701
ATTATTTAAGTTCTTCAAGTGTTCTATTTATTATTTCTACTAATTCTCTTTCACCAACTAGTTCATAAAAATCCTCGCCCTTTTTCTTAGGATAAAACTGAATATAAGTGCCACAACCCGCTTCAAGAACTTTACGATGAACATTACTACCCGGATATAAACAAATCACTTCGTTAATCGGTTTTCGCACATATATCATTTTTCCATTAACACGTTCAACATACTTAAGTCCCCAATATTTATACATTTGTTCCATTGCCTTTGTATTCCCTACTGGTTGATAAATATTAAACATTGGACTATATTTAATTTCAAAAATGATCGAAGCAACGTATTCTTTATTTTTTTTTCGATAAAAATCTAATCTTATATCCGGTTTTTTCGACTCTTCACCACTAAAAAAGTTTGTTCCCTTTAACAGTGATACTTGCGGACTTCCCTCGATAATTTCGTTATAAACTAAATTAATGATCCAACTTTTATTTTCAAGAGACACAAATGCTCCATCCATTAACTCATCGTCTTTTATATGCATTAAAATCTGTTCAGCTAATGGTTCAGAATCATTTTTAAATTTTAACTTTAAGAAAATATCGCATAATGAGAAAAAGACAAAGTATTCATATAGTAAAAAAGTTGGCTTATATACAGGTAAAAGCATTTGTTTTTTTCCGTATTCCTTTACTTTTTTATCAAATAAGCTTAAGGAATGAATAAAATTTAAAAATACTTTCGATGGACTAGTTGGATATTTTGAAGTATCAGTATCCGTCACTATTCGAAAAATTCCAATTGTATACTCTCTAAAATAGACTTCATAAAGTTTTTCTAAAGAATTCGTAATTCGTTCTTTTTCTGAAACACTTTTCGTTAATTTTTCTAATTCTAGCTCTTTTAACATTTTTGACTGTCTATATTTAGCTTTTTCTCGATCAGTAATTGAGCCATTCCCAACTACATTTTGCATCATTTTTTCTATATCCTTTACTTGAAAATCGATTTGATCCATTTTATTTTTGTCTTTTACTAATTCATATTTTACAAAGGTTAATAATGTTTCAATTGTAAGTAGAAATTTACGAACTTTATGTTTAGCATATTTTATCTCATCGATATAGTTTTCTTCTTGAACAACTGGTTGCATTGTTAAATTAGTTGCATTTGAAATGGCTGGATGCAATAAGGTCCATCTAATTGTATTAAAATCTAATTTTTTGACCTGCCTTTTTAATTCATATTCCTTTTTTTGTTTCCGCTTTAATTTACTTATAAACTGCTGAATTGCAACTAGTAGCCTTTCTTCATTTGACTCGATAAATCGAATAATCGGCCAAAAATACATTGTTCCATTTTGAGTAAATGAAGCGGAAGATTTTTTAAAGTATTGCGAGTCATTCATTATTCCATTGATTTGTTGATTTAATGTTGAATGCATCCACTCTAATTGATCATAATCTAAATTTTTCGGTACTATTTTTATCATTCCATAAAATTGTTGTTCTTGATAAATAATACAAAATTCATAATATCCGCATCTCCAAGGATAGGCATTCTCGGTTTTACCATGTTCATATATTAATATTTTTCTTTTTTCAGATGTAAAAATAAACTGCTGATCATCTAGGTTTTCTTGTTGAAAATGATAAAGATTATTCCAAACGAACGTAATTTTACCGTCAAACTCACCATCGACCTGAAATAAAAATCTTTTTAATTCCTGTATTTCATAGGCAAATAAGTAAGCCTCTTTTGGGTTCATTGTAAGTGCATCAAGAGATATTTTTTCCTCTTTCCCCCTAGTTCCGACAAGAATTGCAATCGTAAATGGGAGATATAGTGGCTCAAAAATTTCTGGACTATTATTAGTTGACATATCCATCAATCTCCAGCTGCTTTCTTTTCTTTTTCAATTCTTTCATAGAATACTCAAAGTCAGAAATTGATCTACCTAAATTAGATTTCATGACCATATTTAGTAGCCCTTCCTGCTCGTTCCCTTCACCTGTACCAATTAATTCTTCTAAATTTGCAAATAATCCCCTAACTTTCGTTAATACGCGTTGCTTAACAAAGAGATCGATCGCTTCTTTCCGTTCGAATTGAATATGAGAAGGAAGAGTAGGTATGTTAGCTAAATAGTTTGATAAATCTTTAATCATACGTGGAGAGATGATTCGCTCACTTAGTGACTGTTCAACTATTTTATTAAACTCATCAAAAAACTTTAATTCATCACTTGTAAGCTCAGATGCACTTAAAGTTTTCTTTGTCCAATTACTATAGTTTTCTGCATTAATATATATTTGTGGTACAGTTTCATAAATATTTTCATTATCCATCTTTTCTGCATAATTTACGAATGAAGTTGATCTAAGTGAGATTATATTTACACGGTCTAACAGTCTTAAAGAAAACTCACTTGAAGTTTCATCAAAGTTAACTGTTCCAACAAAAATAATATTATTACCTATTCTTACTTTAGGCTTATAATATTGATTAATGACTACGTTATGATCATGGAATAGAGTAATCACTCTCTTATCCTGAGGCATTTCTAAAATTGATAGAAATTTACTAAACCAATGTTCAATTTGAGAAAGATTCATTTCATCAAAGATCACCATATACATCCTGTGTGGAAATTGTTCTGCCTCAATCAGTAATTTCGTTAATCCCGTCTCAGAGTCTATATAAATCCCTGTAGTTGGATTTAAATAACCTAATAAATCATAATGTTCGCGATAAGATGGTGAAATTGGAACAAATAATAACTCCTTACCAAATTCAAGTCCTAAGGTTTCGCCATATATACGTGCTAATTGAGATTTCCCAGTACCACTTACACCACCTAAAATTGTTAGAGCCTGAAATTTACAACATATATGAAAATTAATAATATCTTTTTTTTCATATAACAAGCCTTGCTGCAAACAATTTTGGTAAAATCGTTCAATAAAAGCATTTTCAGTATCATTACTCCATTCAATTGGAAAAGCTTGTTTCTCAGTAAATTCTTGCGTATAAATAAGTTCTTTGCATTCTTTTTTAAAATTTTTACACAACTCTTCCCATTGTTTTTCGGGAATAAAATAAATTAAATGATTTAAATGAATAAAGGACTTTTTAAGTTCATCTTCATCATAATCTTGAAATGTAACTTCATTTTGTTTTTCTAAATAACTAATATCATTCATCATCGACTTTAAAAACAAGTTACCATATAGTCTATTTTCATAAAAGACAAATTCTGGTTGATCAAAGTCATTAAAATATTTTGGCAGATGAATTGGCAAAGAACCTTTTATAAGGCGGTTTTCGACCTCTTCACGCTTTCCCTCTCCCCTAAGTTCTATGACAGGCAGAAGATGGTAGGAAGTGTCCCTTTTCCCATCAAAAAACTCAACTAGATCTGCTGTGACAACTTCATTGGCATATTCAAGACGAAACATGACTAATTTAGAATCAAAAATCTTTTTTAATCCTTCAATTATGTCATCTTTTTTCTTACTTTTAATTAGTGGTTTTATTTTACTTTCATTATTTTTATTTGCAGTTGTCCCTACAAACAAAACATCTTGAGTTGAAAAACTAGCTTTTAACTTTGATGGAATTGGAGATAAGCACTCTACATAAAAACGAATATGATCTTCATCTTCATAATAAAGTAAGCTCTGCTTCTCTTGGTCCACTACTCTTTCTGTAACAATTTTTCCAAGGAACAAAAAGTTGTGAATTTTTTTTGCTAATTTCTGGGTCAATGCGCGTTTTAATTTCAAGGTCATTTCCCCCACTTTCCGACATTTCTCCTACATTTTACGTTCATAGTATTGAAATTATGAATAATACGGCCTTTTTACAAATAAAAACACCCAGGTAAACCTGAGTGTTAAACTACCCTCCAGACGCTCGTTTTCTTCGTTACTTCGCCTATCTGAGTGTCCTTATTGTCTAAGGTAACTCCGCTCCTCTCTAGGCTTCGCGCTGTGACAAACAAGCGCTTGCAAAAAGTTTGAAATTCAAGCATTTAGTACTTATCTACAAGCTATCTTCCAGGTAAAATTAAGTGTTTCTTAATGCCTATAGTCCTTTAAGGTTTTGTATTTCGGTTATAGCATTAATTGATAATAGACAATATCCAGCCATTGATTAAATTTCTGGCCAACTTTATAAAAATGACCTACCTTTTTATATCCTAATTTCTCATGTAATCTTTCGCTCACTTCGTTTCCACTAGTAATACAAGAAATAATTGTAAAGTGACCTAATTTTTTGGCAGTTTCAATCATCTCAGTCATTAATGCCTTAGCTAGTCCTTTTCGACGATGATCAGGATGAATATAGACGGATAGTTCAACCGTATGTTTATATGCATCTTTTTCCTTGAACTGTGTAAGTGAACAATATCCAGTTACTTGACCATTTTCTTTCGAAACAATTACAGGGTAAAGCTCATTATGGTTGACAAACCATTTTTGCATTTCTTCTTCTGTTTTTATTTTCATATCAAATGTTGCTGTAGTGTTTAGAATTGCATCATTATAAATTGTTACAATTTCGAGTACATCTTCTTTTGTTGCAAACAGTATTTCCATTCTACTTCCTCTCCTCACGTTTTAACTTTCCATCCATTGTACATGACAAACATTGATTTTCAACTTTCGCTTAAAAAAAATCCATACATCTAAACATGCACAGTGTTTAGGGTCCTTACATATACTGCGTTAGTCAGAATGATAGGAGGTATGAATATGAGTGAAAAAGAAAAAAACAACGCTCAAGATGAAAAACAAAGTCATTCATCTATTGATCTTCAACATTATTTAAAAAAGGTGGATGATTTAATAGATCAGTCGCCTATTAGAGGTCTTTTTGATGAAATTGATAAATTCTTTCATAAACATGGAGTTTTTTCCTCAATCGGTGTAGAGATTATTGAAAACGGTGAGGAATTAATCATTCAGGCAAGTATGCCAGGTGTAAGTAAAGAACAAATTTATATGGACCTTGAAGGTACGATCCTAACAATTGGCTTAAAAACTGATACGACTACTGAAGTACAAAACGATCAATCAAATTACTCCTATAAAAAATATTCTTATAGCCAATCCCAAAGAGTTGTAAAATTACCTTACCCAATTAATGCAACAACAGCAACTGCATCATACGAAAACGGTATGCTTGTCATAAAAGGTACAAAATTACCTGAATACCAAAAACAAATCTTTTTAGACTAAAAAATTAGTTTCACTGCAGACAACACAAT
>NZ_NTZO01000657.1 GCF_002559405.1 Bacillus sp. AFS001701
CGTCGTAACTATTAATAAAATATGTTAAAATATACTATAATTTAGAAAAAAATACCAATTTCTACAAATTTCGATAGATTAGCAAACTAGATCAAATAAACAGAGGAGTAATGAAATGAAAACTAGAATTGCAATTGTAGATGATCATAAATTGTTTCGTGAAGGAATTAAGAGAATCCTAGATTTTGAAGAGAGTTTTGATGTTGTTGCTGAAGGTTCAGACGGTACAGAGGTTGTAAATATCATGGATCAACATCAAGTAGATGTATTTATTGTTGATATAAACATGCCGACAATGAACGGTGTAACTGCTACAAAAGCATTACTAGAAAAACATCCTGATGCAAAAGTAATTATTTTATCAATACATGATGATGAATCGTATGTAACTCATGTCCTAAAAGTAGGTGCAAGAGGCTATTTATTAAAAGAAATGGACTCAGATACACTAATTGAAGCGATTAAAGTCGTTACCAAAGGTGGGTGTTTTTTACATCCGAAGATTACTCACAACCTAGTAGAAGAATTTAGAAGACTATCACTTAAAGAACAGTTATTTAAATCTCGCGAAGTAGAAGTGCGCCGTCCATTACATTTACTTACTAGAAGAGAATGTGAAGTACTTCAAATGTTAGCAGATGGTAAAAGTAACCGTGCTATTGGTGAAGCTCTCTTCATTAGTGAAAAAACTGTCAAAAACCATGTAAGTAATATTCTACAAAAGCTAGAAGTAAATGACCGTACTCATGCTGTAGTAACGGCAATTCGAAACGCTTGGGTAGAAGTGAAATAGTTAGATGCAAAAAAGCAGAGTATCGGATGATCGGTACTCTGTTTTAGTTTCTAGACAAAGAACAAAATTTTATTTTTTCACATTTAGTTTGAAACATAGAATCAATAAAATGCCGACTTTATCTTTTCAATATATAGGCTTTTAAGTATAATAAGTCTTTCTAAGTCTACCTGAGTTGTCGAATTGGCTCAGAGTAAAGAGAATGAAATACGATGATTTTACTTAATTAGTTGTGTAAAATTAAACCAATAAATACATAGTTAAACGTTACTATATATATAAGAAAGGATATGACAATGAGAACTGCAATTGTTACAGATAGTACATCCTATATCCCAAAGGAAGTAAGAGATTCTTTAGATATACATATGTTGCCTCTTAATGTAATCTTCGGAGATGCGTCCTACCAAGAAGAAGTTGAAATTACAGCCGAACAATTTTTCCTCAAGGTCCGTGAACAAAAGGAGCTTCCAAAAACTTCACAGCCTGCATACGGCACGATTATTGAAAAATTTGAACAGCTATCAAATGAATATGAGGCTGTTGTTGCTATCACTTTATCAAGTGGAATTAGTGGAACCTATCAAAGTATCGTGTCAGCTGGTTCAATGATTGATAATTTAGAAGTAGTCGCTTACGATTCAGAAATTAGCTGCATGGTCCAAGGGTTTTATGTCATTGAAGCAGCGAAAATGGCAAAGAAAGGTGCTGGACCAACTGAAGTCATTGAGCGTTTAGATGAAATAAAACAAACTGCAAATGCTTACTTTATGGTTTTTGATTTAGATCACCTACAACGCGGTGGAAGACTTTCAAGTGCACAAGCATTTGTAGGAAGTTTACTACAAGTAAAGCCAATTCTAACATTTGTAGACAAACAAATTGTTGCCTTTGAAAAAATTCGAACTGAAAAAAAGGCAATGAAACGAATTACAGATTTATTTGGCGAAGTTGCATCAAAAGGCGAAAAAATGAAAGCAGTTGTTATTCACTCAAATCGTGAAGACGATGCAAAAAAGTTAGCCCAACAACTTAGTGAAACATATCCGAATGTAGAATTAGAAACTTCATATTTTGGTCCAGTAATTGGTACACATCTTGGTGAAGGTGCTTTAGGATTGGGTTGGTATGTTGTTTGAGTAGGAGCTCCTTTGATCAGGGGCTTTTTTATTTTTTTGCAGTGAAAGTTTGAGCATTGCAAATAAAAACTAGTCGCAATTAAAAAGTGAGTATCGCAAATAAAAATTAGTAATCGCTATTAAAAATAGAAAATCACAAATAAAACCTTGTTATCACAAATAAAATCAGCGAAATCGCAATTAAAAAGAAAATTCGATAGATCATTGTAAATTTTGTTCAATTTCTTTTAAAGTAGTT
>NZ_NTZO01000658.1 GCF_002559405.1 Bacillus sp. AFS001701
TAATTGGGAGAATCATTGGTTTACGTTTTGTTTTTTCATATAAGAAAGGTGATAAAGTATCAGTAATTTCATTTTTGATCTCAGACCATTGAGAAGTTTTACGTTCCATGATTTTGTTTAAATGAGTAGAAATCATTGCTTGTGCTTCATTTATTAAATCGCCACTTTCTCTCATATAAACGAAACCGCGTGAAATGATATCTGGTCCTGCCGAGATTTTAAATTCCTTCATATCGATGCTTACGACAACGATTACAAGACCTTCTTCAGATAAAATTCGACGGTCTCTTAAAACGATATTACCAATATCACCGATACCGCTTCCATCAATATAAACATTACCAGAAGGTACTTTACCTGCAACCATAGCCTCATCTGCACGAAGAGCTAAAACCTCACCATTATCCATGATAAAGCAGTTTTCTTCAGGTACTCCACAGTCCATAGCAAGCTTAGCATGCATGCGCTGCATTCTATATTCACCGTGAATTGGCATAAAATACTTAGGTTTCATTAGTCTAAGCATTAATTTTTGCTCTTCTTGACCACCATGACCACTAGTATGAATATCGTTTAATGAACCATGAATTACTTCAGCTCCAGCACGGTATAGTAAGTTGATTGTACGATTTACACTCATAGTATTACCTGGAATTGGTGAAGAAGAAAATACTACAGTATCTCCAGGAATAATTTGAATTTGACGATGTGTACCATTTGCTATACGTGATAATGCGGCCATAGGCTCACCTTGACTACCTGTACATAAAAT
>NZ_NTZO01000659.1 GCF_002559405.1 Bacillus sp. AFS001701
AATTATAATAATATTTATTTTTCTCCTCATTTTCAATATTATATTTACTAAACTCGAGGGTACCAATTAACTTTTTATCCGAATTACAAATTCCATAACGAGTAACTTCATTACTTCTTTCTAAGAAAGATATTTCGTTTTCTTCACAAAAATCTCCCCAAAGCTCGTTAAATAAATTATTCTCTTCTTTTGTATGAATAACACGAAACACTCTCACTCACCCCTAATATTCCTATATAAATATTCTTATCTTACGTCTATAAAACAACGTTTATACCAAATTTTAATATTGTCTCTTTAATTCTATTTAGTTATTTTATTAAAAAAATATTTTATTGGCCTGTTTATATATGGCTCTATTGTATGGTAAAATTTAACTTTTGGCAACGCTTACATAACTAATTATGTATAATTTGTGAAATCAAAATTATCTCATAATTAGTTTTCTAGTATAGATTAATACGTTATTGTAAGTTTTCGACCGAAATATTATTTCGTAATTTATAATATAAACAATGTATCAAACTGTCAAAAAACATCTTCGAATGAAAAAATTATGCCCTATGCCTTCGATTGGTAAAGGGCACATAAATTTTGTTTGATTGACTTTCTAAATTCAGTTTCAATTAAAATCGAACCACAAAGATCATTTTTGATTATTTAAGTTCTTCAAG
>NZ_NTZO01000660.1 GCF_002559405.1 Bacillus sp. AFS001701
GACAAGGTTGTTTTTCAACAGCATGAAAAAAACCTCTGGGAACAGAGGTTTTTGTTTTAGATTTTTTTGTCGGTTCATCTAAAAATATGAATACCGATATATGCACAACAAATACTAATAATAGTAGATAAAATGATATAAGATAACGCAGTTTTATACTTTTTTACAACTATTAATTGAATTGATTCGTAACCAAATGTTGAAAAGGTTGTAAACCCACCTAATATTCCTACTCCAATAAACAACCACATTGTAGTAGAAATCGATTTATCGAGATACAAATGGTTTATTAAACCTAAAATAAACGATCCGAATATGTTTATAACGAATGTTCCAAAAGGAAAATTTGTTTTAACTTTTTTATTAACATAGTTTCCAAGGGCATAGCGAAAAATTGCTCCGATTCCCCCACCTATTCCAACAATAACAATCATGATGAGGTTTCTCCTTTTACTTTGTTGAATTTCTCAGCCGCTTTAAAACCAAGATACGCCAAACTTATTCCAATCACTAAACTTGAGATGATATAGACTAAACTTACTAGCAATTTTTTTTCATCCATCAGAGCTACATTTTCAATTGAAAATGTAGAGAATGTAGTGAATGCTCCAGTAAATCCAGTTCCGATTAGTAAAGTATATTCAGGTTTTAATTTAACTTTAGCCATCGGTAAAAAGAAACCTAAAAAGAAGCACCCAATTATATTAATTAAAAATGTTTGAATTGGAAATCCATTTGATAGTGGATGGATTGATAGACCTATTATGTAACGAAGAATTGCTCCAAAAAACCCTCCGATTAGTATTAATAAATAATTCATAGTACACCTCATAAATACAATATAAAAACGCTCCTAAGAGCGTTTTTTTGTTAGTTTACAATAAAAAAAGCAATAATTGAAACTAAGTTATTTAAAAAATGGGCAAAAATCGTAACTTCGATTTTTTTTGTTTTGATATAAATAATACCAAAAATTAAACCAGCTAAAGAATAAGATAGTAATGCATAAATTGAAAAACCGGCAAGCATATGCAATAAACCAAACCCAAATGAACTGACAATTAAACCAATAATTGGCGAGTTTTTAAAAATCGAACCAATAATTAACTTACGTGTAATCCATTCTTCTTTAATTGGTGCAAGAATAACTGCAGATATAATCATAAGGACTGGATTAGTCCGCAATAAGCCTTCCACTGCTTTTTGGTTATCTGGCGTAGCAATTGAATAATTGAAATGTTGAAAAATAACATCAAGAAGTTGTGAAGAAGCCATAAGAACCACGTATGCTCCTAAAACGATCACAACGTCAATCACATTTATATTTATTCGTCTTAAAGTTAGAAGTCCTTTTTTCTTCGTATAATAATAGAGCCATAATAAGCTGAGGACACCAAAAATTGAATCGGAATAAATTGATACGGTATTTACAAGATTATCGAATTGTTTTTCAGTAAGGTTTATATCCGCAACCCTAACAAAGATCATACCCCATATTGAAGCAATCAAGATTAGTAAGTTCAAGCCAACAATAAATATTAAAAAATAGTAGCCAAGTGTTTTTAAGGCGGACTTACGTTCATTCGGAATATTTTCTGGAATGATTGTTTTATAGTTTAATTCATTATCCAAATCGGCTCCTCCAATTATATGATCTATGTTCATAAACTTTCTTATTTATATTTATACTAACATATCCTATTTTATCTTAAATTTAAAGCTGAAAGAACTAGAAATAGAATATGAGTCTAATTATTTAAAAACTTTTGTTATTTAATATATGAAAGATTGAGTGGATTATATGAGTTGAGAATTTACTATAACATAATTAAAAAACAAGGTATGTTAATATACCTTGTTTTCACGTTGTTGAAAAACAACCCTCTATTAATTATCAAATTTTCGTAAAAGGAGTAGTGTGGTGTTGATTTCCATTACGGGATGCTCGCTTTCCATGGGGCGAGATTCTTTAGCCTCCTCGGCAGGCCTTCGGGGTCTTTAGCCTTCCCG
>NZ_NTZO01000035.1 GCF_002559405.1 Bacillus sp. AFS001701
TTTTTTGGAGTGATTAACTTGAATCATAGTAAACTATTAAACAATTTACCAAAACAATTTTTTGCTTCACTAGTCCAAAAAGTGAATCAGTCAATAAGTAATGGTCATGATGTCATTAATCTTGGTCAAGGAAATCCAGATCAACCTACACCCGACCATATTATAAAAGCATTACAAAAGTCTGTTGAAAACCCATTAACTCATCGTTATTCTCCGTTTAGAGGAATGAGCTCTTTAAAAAATGCTGTTGTAGAATTTTATAAACGAGAGTATGATGTTGATTTAGACCCAGAAGAAGAAGTAGCTATATTATTCGGTGGAAAAGCTGGATTAGTTGAGCTACCACTTTGTTTATGTGACGAAGGAGATACAATTTTAGTTCCAGACCCAGGCTATCCAGACTATTTATCTGGTATATCTCTTTCAAAAACAGTTTCATACATGCTTCCATTACTTGAAGAAAATCGATTTTTACCAGATTATAAATTAATTCCTCAGGATGTTTTGGATGCTAGTAAAATATTATTTATCAATTATCCAAATAATCCCACAGGTGCTATAGCAACAGAAGAATTTTTTAAAGAAACTGTTGAGTTAGCAAAAAATAATCAAATTACCGTTTGTCATGATTTCGCTTACGGTGCATTTGGTTTTGACGGCAAAAAACCTTTAAGTTATCTTCAAACACCAGGAGCAAAAGAATGCGGGATTGAAATTTATACCCTTTCTAAGACTTATAATATGGCTGGTTGGAGAATTGGTTTTGCAGTTGGAAATAAAGAGATTATTTCTGCAATTAATCTATTACAGGATCATCTTTATGTTAGCATCTTCCCTGCTGTTCAAGAAGCTGCCGCTGTTGCGCTAACTGAATCTCAAGAAAGTGTAAAACAACTATTAGCTCTTTATGAAGAGCGTAGAAATGTATTTATTAGCGGTTGTCAGGAAATTGGATGGGAAGTAACTGCACCAGCAGGTTCATTTTTTGCATGGTTAAAAATCCCATCTGGTTTTACATCACAGGAATTTGCTGATCTATTACTTGAAAAGGCTCATATTGCAGTCGCTCCAGGAAATGGATTTGGAGAATATGGTGAAGGCTATGTAAGAGTTGGACTACTATCAGATATTGATAGATTGAAAGAAGCAGTTGCTAGATTAAAAGAGATTGAAATATTTTCAAAATTTAATGTTTGACAATTGTGATTGATCATGAAATAATGCGATTAGATTAAGAATTCAAAATTAAATATTACTTTATTCAGAGTAGGTGGAGGGACCGAGCCCGATGAAACCCGGCAACCGGCTAGTTAACTAGTACGGTGCTAATTCTCGCAGCATTTGCTGACAGATAAGGTGTAGGTAAACCTCTCCTTAGTGGAGAGGTTTTTTGTTTGATTAAAACTTTTTGGAGGTTTTGAAATGAGTGGAGTAATAGCAACTTACCAAGTTTATGATAAAAATCATCATTTAGAAAAAAAGGCAGAGTCAATCGCGCTAGGGTTAACGGTTGGTTCATGGACGAATTTACCTCAAAATGATCAAATTCAATTACAAAAGCATAAAGGCAAAGTTCTTTCAGTTCGTGAAATAGAATGCGAAGAAAATATCGTTAACTTTTTAGGCTATAAACCGACAAAAGGGATTATTGAAATCTATTATCCTAGCTTAAATTTTTCTGCTGACCTACCAGCAATTTTAACAACCGTTTTCGGTAAGCTATCGCTTGATGGTGAAATTAAACTAATTGATTTAAATTTTACGGATGATATTTTAGCTCTTTTTCCAGGTCCAAAATTTGGTATTAAAGGTATTCGAGAGAAATTGGATGTATTTGATCGACCTTTATTAATGAGCATTTTCAAATCAATTATCGGCAGAGATATTCAATACATTTCAGAGGAATTAAAAAAGCAAGCTTTAGGCGGCGTTGATTTAATTAAAGATGACGAGATTCTTTTTGACACGATTACATCTATTACGGATCGCGTCACTCACGGAAAAAATATTTTGAACCAAGTTTATGAGAAAACAGGACACAAAACATTATACGCGGTGAATTTAACTGGCCGTACATATGAGTTAAAAGAAAAAGCATTACGTGCTGCTGAAGCTGGTGCTGATGTATTTTTATTAAATGTGTTCTCGTATGGAATTGATGTACTGCAAGGATTGGCAGAAGATCCATCAATTAATATTCCAATTATGGCTCATCCTGCTGTATCGGGTGCGTTTAGTTCCTCTCCAATTTATGGTATTGACGCAGGATTATTACTTGGTAAACTTTTAAGAATTGCTGGTGCAGATTTTAGTCTGTTCCCTTCACCATATGGATCGGTTGCATTACAAAAAGAGACAGCTTTAAAAATCGCTGAAAATTTAACAGTTTCAAATGGATTAAAAGAGACATTCCCAGTCCCTTCTGCTGGAATTCACCCAGGACTTGTGCCTCAATTAATTCAAGATTTTGGTATTGAGCAAGTCATCAACGCTGGCGGCGGTGTTCATGGTCATCCGGATGGACCAATCGGTGGAGGTAATGCATTTAGAGAAGCTATTTCAGCAACATTATCTGGAGTTGAGCTAAAAGACTATGCACTTCCAAATACATCACTACAAAAAGCATTACAACTTTGGGGGTAAACAACAATGGCAATAAAGATTTTTTGTGATTTTGATGGAACAATTACTGAGGGAGATAATATCGTTAATTTAATTAAACAATTTGCTCCACCTTCAGTAAGTGAATTAACAAGTGAAGTATTAAATGGCAATCTATCGATTAGAGAAGGCGTAGAGAAAATGTTTGCTACGATTCCTTCAACGAAAAAACAAGAAATGACCGATTTTGTAATCAATCGTACTGTCATTCGAGATGGGTTTAGTGATTTTATTCAATTTGTAAGCGTTCAACAATATGAGTTAAAAGTTGTAAGTGGCGGATTAGATTTTTTCGTTCATCCAATATTAGCTGATTACCTTCCACCTTCGGATATTTTATGTAATCGTACTGACTTTACAGGCCAAACTGTAAAAATTCATTGGGATCACTCCTGTGATGAAAACTGTACGAATGATTGTGGAATGTGCAAACCATCTGTTAAAAGAAAATTTAGTGAATCAAATGATTTTATCATTGTCATTGGTGATTCAATTACTGACTTACAAATTGCAAAAGAAGCCAATTTAATTTTTGCTCGAGATTTCTTAAAAGATAAATGTGCAGAACTAGCTTTACCTTTTATTCCTTTTGAAAATTTCTATGATATTCGAGCTTCATTAGAGAAGGAGGTGCTAGTATGAAGGACTTTTTCAAACAGTATGATGAAATCCGTGAAGTAAAAAAAGTACTTGCTGATCGAGATTGGTTTTTAGGAACTAGCGGAAACTTATCAATTAAAGTAAATGAAGAGCCTTTGAACTTTTTAGTTACAACTAGTGGTAAAGATAAAACTAAACATTCTTATGACGATTTTTTACTCGTTAATGAATTTGACCAATCTGTTTGGGATGAATCAAAAAAGCCATCAGCTGAAGCCATTTTACATCGTCTAATTTATCAACACACAAATGCAAAATGTGTTCTTCATGTACACACTTTAGCAAATAACTTTATAACAAAGGATTTTCCAAATCAAGATGAGTTATCTTTTTCTGGTATCGAAATAATTAAAGCATTAGGTCTATGGGAAGAAGATGCAGAAATTACAATTCCAATTATAAAAAATCATGCTCATATCCCTACTCTTGCAAATGAATTTCTTCCACATATTAAGAACGATCATGGTGCTGTATTAATTCATAATCATGGTATAACAGTATGGGCCGAATCAGCATTTGAAGCTAAAAAACATTTAGAAGCTTATGAGTTTCTATTCCAATACGCATTACAAGGTATACAAAAAAATACATTTATAAAGAACTAATTTGGAGGAATGAAGAATGGCAACAATTTGGGTAGAAAAAAAAGATTATCATATTACAAGTGATGTTGAAGTAAAAGCATATTTAGAAGAACAAGGTGTAATATACGAAAATTGGAATATCGAACAATTACATAGTTCGTTACAAGAAAAATTTATTTTATCAGATGATGAAAAAGCAGCGATTCTTGAAACTTTTAAAGCTGAAATCGACAGTATTTCATCAAGACGTGGCTATTTAGCGAGTGATATTATTACTCTTTCAGAAGCTACTCCAAATCTTGATGAATTACTTAAAAACTTCAATCGTGAGCATCATCATACGGATGACGAAGTTCGCTTGATTGTTAGCGGTCACGGTACGTTTATTATCGAAGGAAATGAAGGATTTTTCCATGTTAATTTGAATCCTGGAGATTTAATTTCTGTACCACCAAATGTACGCCACTACTTCACATTAGCAGAGGATCGTAAAGTAGTTGCTGTTCGATTGTTTGTTACGACTGAAGGCTGGGTGCCAATTTACGAATAATTTGATAAAAACTAAATTGACTCATATCCACTTTAGGATGTGAGTCAATTAATTTTCTTCTTCATTGAAATGATCATCTCTGTAGTCAATATATAGCGACCCATCGGTTTGCACTTCAACGAAAAACACATCTGAAATTGATTTTATGCCTACCCTATCAAGTTGAGCCATTAACCATTTTTTATCCAAGCTTAGGTCTGATAATGAATCTTCATTAACTTTCCCATCAGTTACCACAACTGTTGAAGTTGGAAATAACAAAGTTTTTTTCCATGTTTTATTTTTTTTCGTTTTAACATCTTTTGATTTCATAATAGATAAACTACCATCAATTTCAAATATAGCGTACTCTACATCTTTCAACGAATAAATATTCTCATTACGAAGCATTCCTTGAAATTGCTCAGTATTTAACCTAGCTTTTTTTAATGCATTTTCCATTATTTTTCCTTGTCTAATTAAAATAATTGGTTCACCAAGAATCACACGACGTACAGTTTTTGATTTTAAACTTAAATACCCCATGATAATCGTCAAAACTGCCCAGCCAATTAAGCCAATGATTCCATCCCAAATATCTAATGTTTTAGAGGTCGTAATTGAAGCTGCTATATTCCCTATTGTAATGGCTGTTATAAATGTAAAAACATCTAATTGACTAATCTCCTTCTTCCCCATTAATCTCGTTAAAATAAATAAAACAAAAAATGAGCATATGACTCTTAATACTACTTCATTAAAGCTCATTTATTTCATCCTTTCTCTTTCCAAAAACCATCTTAAGTATTTATTAATCAACTTAGCGTTTGAAAAATAGAACGAAACTATTCTTTATTATTTCAAAAAAATTAGGAAACCTGACCATTTGTTATGTTCTCATAAATTACCGATTATTGTAGAAAATATAACTATTCATTTTTAATCGACTAATTACCTGAGGTGAGATCTTGAATAAAAAACTTACACTTGTTGGCTTAATATTAATGGTATTTACAACTGTATATGGTTTTGGAAATATACCTACAGCTTTTTATTTAATGGGATATAGTGCAATTCCATGGTATTTACTTTCAGCTATTACGTTTTTTATTCCTTTTGCTTTTATGATGGCTGAGTTCGGAGCTGCATATAAGCATTCAGAAGGTGGAATTTATACATGGATGGCTGATTCAGTTGGACCTAGATTCGCTTTTATTGGAACCTTTATGTGGTTCTCTTCCTATGTAATATATATGGTTAGTGTCTCTTCAAAGGTTTGGATTCCCCTATCAACCTTTATTTTTGGTAGAGACAAAACGCAATCCCTTTCATTATTTGGACTTTCATCTACTCAATCAATTGGCTTATTAGCATTACTTTGGATGTTAGTTGTGACCTATTTTGCTTCAAAAGGGATTGAAAGTATTAGTAAGGTCACAACGATTGGTGGGGTTACAGTTTTCTCATTAAATATAGTATTGCTAATCACAAGTATCCTTATTTTTCTATTCAATGGAGGAAAATTTGCTCAACCAATTAAAAGCTTTTCATCAGCATTTGCTCACTCGCCTAATCCAAATTATCTATCTACCCTCGCAATATTGTCATTTGTTGTATTTGCAATCTTTGCATATGGCGGCTTAGAAGCAATCGGTTCATTAGTTGATCAAACGGAAAACGCTGAACGTAATTTTCCAAAAGGGATTACGATCTCAGCCATTATTATCTCAGTAGGATACTCGTTAGGCATTTTTTTAGTAGGTATTTTTATTAACTGGTCAAATGATTTAAGTGCTAGCACAACGAATTTAGGGAACATAACATATGTTTTAATGTACAATTTAGGATTAGAACTTGGAAAAGCTTTTAATTTATCAACACATACTGCCGACTTAATTGGTATTTGGTTTGCAAGAATTACTGGTTTATCAATGTTCCTTGCATATACCGGAGCATTTTTCACATTAATTTATGCACCATTAAAAACAATCATTAAAGGCACACCAAAATACTTATGGCCGACAAAATTTTCAGACACAAATGAAAAAGGTATGCCTGTCAATGCAATGTGGGTACAATTTGCAATTGTTTCAATCATTATTGTCCTTACTTCCTTTGGAGGTCAAGGAGCATCAGCATTTTTTAATAAAATAACTTTAATGACAAATGTTTCAATGACATTACCTTATATATTTTTAGGCATTGCGTATCCCATGTTTAAAAGGAATGAGCAAATCGATAAACCATTCCAAATTTTAAAATCAAATTCATCTGCTTTATTTGCAAGCATTCTTGTTATTTTAGTTGTTGGATTTGCAAACTTTTTTACAATCATTCAACCGGCTATTGAAGGTGATTACAACTCTACAATCTGGATGATTGCAGGTCCAATCTTCTTTTCAATATTAGCTTTACTCATTCTTAACCGTTCAAGAAAACATACCCAAAAAGAGAAGAAAATTGCTTAGTAACTTCCCACTTATTGTTAATAACAATTCTGAAAGTAAGTCGGAAATATAGCACATACTAAATTTGGAGGTGATATTCATGGGTCACAATCAAAATCCACATGTAAAAAAGAAGAACAAAAATCAAGGGCAACCTACACCAGCTGCAGTTAATTCAGAAGGTTATTTTGCTCCAAGTAAATCAAATACCGAAGCTCTTAATGAAGTTAAAAATTCATAAAGAAAACTCGCCGATTGGCAAGTCGTTAGGAGAAGGCAGTGGCGTAGCTGCACTTATATTTATACCCATTGTCGATTTTTCTTCTTCGGTTGCCAAATTGTATTTTCTTAAAGTGTAAAAAAAATGACCGTCATTTTTTTTGGCGGTCTCTTTTCATTATTTACTCATCGAATTCGCAGTTTTTATTAAATCTCGAATAGTGTATTGTTTACCAGTTTCTTCTGAAAAAAGAAGTGAAATTGAATGATAAAGCCCCTCTTTCTTCCATCGAATTGTTTTAGTATTATCATCATCAGCAACAATCAATACTTTTGTACCATCTTTTAATTTGGTTGTTTTTAATGGTTGTTGTTCATCTTGGAAGGAAACTTTTTTATTATGATAAGTGATGACAAACATTGTAACCTCTACTTCTTCATTTGAGTAATTAAACGAGGTTGCATTAATAGCTTCATTTTTTTGATTTTTTTGTACATCCATTGTGACATCCTTTGCTCTAAACGGGATCTTTTCTGGAACAACTAATTCTTTTTGTACATCTTTAGGTAATTGATCTACTACTTGTTTTATCGTTTTAGGATATTCTTTTTTTAATGATTCAACTGCACCGTTACCTTGCGAACAAGCAGTTAAGAAAAGAATTGAGAATAAAAGAATTATTTTTTTCAATCCACATGCCCCCTATTTTTCCAAATCTACCGTTTCACTTAATATCTCTAAATGTCATCATATTAGTCCTAAAATAAATAAAAAACTGCCTGTATATACAGGACAGTCTTAAAACCTATTCTTAAGGTTCAACTATTACGATTTTTCCTTTTTGCACATATAGCAATATTTCCGCGTTTTCCGTTTCATTTCGGTAAGTGTAGCATGTAAGATCATCAAAACCACCGTGCGAAACATCATGAACTGTATCAACTAATTTGTATTTATAACCTCTAAATTCTATTTTTCTTTCTATGGATGGCTGCTCCGTTAAAATTTGTTCCTTTGATCGAAAATTCATCTAATCACTCCTTTATTCACGATTAGTATAGCCATTTTCTTAGTCTTCAATTTTATGTACTAAATCGAATTCAATAATCTAACTGTCCAAGTCTCGTATAGAGATTTCGTTCCAAACTCCCATAGTCTATTTCGCTTTATTCAGTCTAGGAAACGATTATAGTACTATTTATCGTTCGAATGCCTGAAATGCTACCATTTTCAACATGATAAAAATTTAGTGCTCATAATCTAATATTAGTGATAATTGGAAATATTTTTACTGAAAATCCTTAAAAATTTATATAAGGAGGTTGTTTCATGCCAAGTTGGAAAAATAAATTCATCCCAATTAATCAATATACAAGGTCAGGGCAAAAATTAAATGGAGTTAAAAAAATTGTTATTCATTGGACTGCTAATCCTGGTGCTACAGCTAACGGACATTATAAATATTTTGGTGAGGTTTTACCCAAACAAAATGCGGAAGCAATTAGTCAAGGGCGAAAACCATCTTATGCTTCTGCACATATTTTTGTGGATCCTAAAGAGGCAATTTGTATTATCCCATTAAATGAGGTGACATTCCATGCAAATGAAAAATATACTTATGTGAATGGTGTACCCTTTCGAGGTGTAGAAGCATTAAAGCCAAATGCCAATTTATTATCGATATCTGTTGAAATGTGTATTGAAAAGGATAATCGTATTTCAAATACGACAATCAATCGAACAGTTATGGTTGTAAATGATTTATGTTCAATGTTTAATTTAACTGAAAAAGATATTGTCCGTCATTTCGATGTTACTAGAAAACCATGTCCATACCCATTTGTAAAATATAGCGAGATTTTTAATCATTTCAAAATAAATGTAGGGCATTTATTGAATCATTCATTAAAATACCCCGGTCATGTTATGAAAATAGGAGATTCAAATATTTATGTCATTACTATTCAACAGCTTTTAGGCATTACACCAGACGGTCATTTTGGTACTCAGACTGCAAATGCCGTAAAGCTATTTCAACAACAGATCGGTCTATCACCAGACGGGATTGTTGGAGAAAAGACTTGGAACATGTTAAATCAATAATATTATTCGGGATGTTAATTTTATAACAATCCCGAATTTTCATTCTACTTCGAGAGCAAATTTTAAAAATTGTACGAACAAAATCGATTGTTCTTCCATCATTATTTCTTCCGCTGAGAGTATTGCATAGTCGAGTGCAAGGCCATCAATAAATGAAACAATCATTCTTGCTAAGATTTCACTATCATACTTTTTACCAAATTCCTTGTTTTTTTGACCTTCTTTTATGACATCAGAAAAGATTTTAATTCCATAAAAATATCGTTCTTTCCCATACTTTTTTCTTCTTTCATCATTTCTACCAGTTATGAAAAACTCTAAAGTAATTGGTGCCATAGGATTCATTCGATCATTTGGCACCCTGCTTTCACCGAACATTCTTAATAAAAGTAATTCCCAATATGAATCAACATGTTGATTCAATAGTTTCCTTGTTTCCTCAGACACTTTCAGTAGTGACTCATATAAAAGTGATTCAAACAATTCTTCTTTATTAGCAAAATATTGATATAATCCACCTCTACTTACATTTGATGCGTCCATCACATGCTTCATAGTCGTTCTTTCATACCCATTTTCGATAAACACTTGTTTTGCTGCTTCTAAAATTTTAGTTCGACGTTGCTGTTGGTGCTCCTTGCTGACTTTCGGAGACATCTTTCTTCCCCCGCTCTACTCTATTTTTCGTTAAGAATCCTATTAGTGAGACAAATACTAAAAGTGATGCAGATAGAATAAATGTTGGAATGACACCAATTACAGTTGATAGCCATCCACCTAATAAAGGTCCAATAATTGTTGCTGTTGTGGTAACGCTTCCTATTACGCCAAATACTCTACCTGTTAACTCAACTGGGGTATCGACTTGAACAGATGCCTGGAATGGAACAAATACTAAGCCAGCTGCAAAACCTGCAAACAACCCTAATAATGGTGCCCAAACAATTGAAAAATCGAGATTATAATGTGTGAATAAAGCCATCATACCAAAACCAAATCCGATTCCACAAACTCCAATTAACATTAAATTATAGGCACCATAATTTGTTTTTTTCGCTAATATTAAACTAGAAAAAAACATTCCTACTCCAGAACCAGTTACTAAATAGCCAAATAAACTTGGTGACGCATGTTTAAGTTCCCTTACTAAAACTATAATTTGCGAATCTGATAACTGCAAGATTAAGAGACTAAAACCTAAAAATAACATACCGACTAAAATTTGAGTAGTAGATTTAATAAATGTAACACCTTCCATAAATTCAGTTTTATAGGAAGATTTAGCTTTATCTATCACTTTTTCTTCTTTAATCTGCTGGGCAACTTTTGGAAGCAAGAAAATTAAGATTGCAGAAATAATAAATGATACTGAATTAATATAAAATACTGGCGTTGTTCCAGCTGCAGAAACTAGAATTCCACTCAAAATCGGTCCGAAAATTTTTGTAGCTGAGTCAATCATTGCTGTAATTGACATCGCGCTTTTTATTTCTTCATTCGGAACTAGTTCCTTTAACTTTCCATTTTTGGCAGGATTAAAAACTGCAGAAAACAATCCAATCGTAAACAAACAAATATAGACCATCCACAACGTATTTGCTAATGCAAGTAAAACAAATAAACCAGCACGGACAATATCCGATAATACCATTAATTGCTTTCTACTAAAACGATCTGCTATCGTTCCCGCAACAGGTCCTAATAATGCCATCGGAAGAGCGAGACATAAAATAATAAATGAAACCTCAATTGGCGAAGCATTCCATTTTAACCCTACAAGCGTAATGATCGCGACAATACTTAACCAATCACCAATATTTGAAATCGCTTGAGCAACCATTAATGTTAAGAAACCTTTATTATTCCTTAAACCATTCATCTTGTTTAGCCTCCTTAAAACCGACACTCATGTCGTTTACATTTAATTATAACGACATTAATGTCGTTTTTCAATCGTTTTTTCTGAAAATTAACTATATTCTACGTTTAAC
>NZ_NTZO01000661.1 GCF_002559405.1 Bacillus sp. AFS001701
TTAATTATACAGTTCATATCGACTTCTGTAATTTTGGGGAATTATCATACAAATTGATACCACTAAATCCATCTTTATTTCTTCCAAATCATAGAGACCATGCATATATTTTAAATTCATTTTTTATTTTATCATTGAATTAAAAGCATTAATCTATCAAAAGGCTCATGAAAACTAAAAAACTTTATGCAACTAAACTGCCAT
>NZ_NTZO01000662.1 GCF_002559405.1 Bacillus sp. AFS001701
CCATAAGATGGACAAAAAGTTCCAAACTAAACTATAATTTCTACATATAACGAATAAAACTACTACTAAAAAATGGAAATAAAAATGATTCACCAAAGGAGTAAATAAAATGACAGAAAATATAGTTCAAAATGAGAAAACAGAGTTAATAAAATACTTACCTCCAAAAGGAGAATTCACAAAATTTTTGTCTGATGAAGATTATGTAGAAAAAGGACGATCTTGGGGTTTATTTAATAAAAATCCAAAACATGATTTTTTATTTAAAGGGCAAGACTTTCAAGTAAATGTAAAGCTTATTGGCTATGAAACTTATGGAGTTACAGATGAGTTTCATACAATTATTATTGAATTTGAAGATGGCAAATTAACATGTATTCATCCTGCTTATTTAAAAGAAATGCAATCTCCAAGCTTTAAGAAAGTATACACAGTTGGTGAAAGTGATACGAAGAACAATGAAGAGAAGAAAACAGAATCAGAAACAGTAACAAAGTCTATAGAAAGTACTTCTACTACAAAGAAAAAAGTAGAAAAGAAAGAGGAAGTTTCAATTACTTTACCAACTGATAAATCACATTTTAACGGCACCGTTAAAGAATTTAGTACAAAATATAATCATTTCAATGATAGCGAAGAAGAGATCGTAATATGGGAAAACGTAGCTGTCAAAGGAGATCAGGATTTAATAATTGGAAATGCTTGGTGTTCATTGAGTAAAACTTTAAAAGCAGCTGAATTAGAAGTAGGTAAATCTTATCAATTTGATGGGAAAATAGTAGATAAGAAATTAAACAAAGAAGTTAAATATAAACTAAATAATCCTTCAAAGGTTGCTGAGATTTAAATTTAGATCAAGAATAAAAGATTCAAATTAAATTATATTGGGTCCAGCTAATTCCAAAAAAGCTAACTAGTTCAG
>NZ_NTZO01000663.1 GCF_002559405.1 Bacillus sp. AFS001701
GGAAAATGAAGTTGACCCACTCGGCTTAGGGATTATTGATCGCAGTAAAAGGAAATCTTGGAATGAAAAAGACTTTTACAAAAATATCTATCCTAAAATGAAATTTTCAATACAGACGAATATTAAAATACGCCAGTCTGGAGTGGGACAATAATGCGAAGCAATGTAAAAGAACAATTTCTTGTCTCTTCTTTCTTTACTTTTTTCTTAATCCATTCTTCACAAATTGGTATAAGCATACTTAGTTTTCAAACTGACATTTCGAAAAATGCTAAGCAGGATGCGTGGTTAGGAGTTATAATATCTGGATTATCAATTCATCTATTAATTTGGTTAGTTTATCGAACACTTGATGAAAATCACAATGATTTAATTTCAATACATCAGTTTTGTTTCGGTAATATTATTGGAAATCTACTGTCGATCCTAGTACTTTTTTATTTTTTGTTAGAAGCATTTACTGTTTTTCGAACATATATCGAAGTTATACAAGTGTGGATCTATCCAAATCTTCAAACGTGGAAATTAGCTCTTCTATTAGGTTTTATGATATTTTATTTAATTTCAGGAGGCTTCCGTTTATTAACAGGATTTACTGTTTGGGGAGTGATACTACCTAGCTTTTTATTGATTTTTATATATTTTCCACTGAAACATGCCAATCCACTCCTCTTACAACCTATGTTTAATCATTCTGTAAAAGAGATCTTTATATGCTCGAAAACAGCTAGTCTACTATATATTGGCTTTGAGTGGATTTATATGTATTATCCATTTATTAAAAACCCTAAAAGTAGTCTTAAATTTGCTCATCTCGCTAATCTAGTTTCTACAATAATTTACACGGTTATAATCATTATAACTTTTATGTATTTCAATCAAGAAACTTTAGAACATATGCACTCGGCAACTTTAAATATGACAAAGGTAGTAAAGATGCCATTTATTGAACGATTTGAATATATTTTTATATTTATATGGCTTTTAGAGATTATACCTCCAATTTGTTTACCTATATGGGCTTGTACTAGGATTTTGAAAAGAATGTCCAACAATTTTAGACCAAAAATTTCATTAGTATGCTTCATTATTATCCTTATAATAGGTTCCTGTTATATAGACGACATGAAAAAATTACCAGTAGTTTCCCGTTCTGTATCAAAAATTGGATTTTACTTTATATATATATATATTCCGTTACTTTTTTTAATAAAATTATTTAAAAGTCATGTCATTAAATTACTAAGTAAAAATTAAAAAAACGCTCAGAAGACTTTTTCTGAGCATTTTAATCAAAATTCTAGCTATTTTTGAAAAGTATCAGAGCATTTACAAAGCATATTGTGGTTTCCTGGCACTTTAAATGTAGAACTAAATGAACCCAATACACTTCCTTCTGATGTTAACGTTTGGAAAAAGAAGAGTATAGTGGAACAGTGTCTGTAAGCATACTCCCTTGTAAAATAGAAATTGCTACTGATGTAAAACTTCGTGATAAATTAAACTTAAAAGATGGAGATTTAGTTGAGGTAGTGATCTCTTAAAAATAAGGCTGCTTTAGCAGCCTTCTTTTTATTTTGCAAATTAGCAATATCCGGAGTTACCTCTAGTCTAGGCACCATCAGTTCCCCATTAATGACCAATTTCCTGTTTAATTTGTTCCATGATCTCATCGTAGGAAATTCTTCAGAAAGAAAGTAAAGTATTTTCAGCATGCACACTCTCATTCAGTTTTGTTTTTTTCACATGAGTAACCAACAAGTCTATAAAACTTCTCGCTGCAGATCCAATATATTTTTCTTTATGATGTACAATGGCAATTTCGTCCTCATTAATAATGTAATAGGAGTTTAAATTTACTTATTTGTTTTAAGCTTATATTTAAATTTAGTTACTTTAAATTTGATTAAATATTAGGTTACCTATTACATAAGATTTAATACATCTCCCTTCGAAACAGTATAAAAGTATAATAAGATCTTGATGTTTCGAATTTAAGCACAACTTGTTTCGAAGTTGTAAATAATTAAAAATTATATAAAAATGAAGCAAACTATTTAAGCTAAAATAAAAAGAGTTTTTGATTTGGCATCAATTTATAATTCTCAAACCTTTC
>NZ_NTZO01000664.1 GCF_002559405.1 Bacillus sp. AFS001701
ACTATTTATACATTGAATATATTTATTTGGCTTTGCGTAAAAAACAAAGATCAAATAAATGTGAAAAGGTGAAATAGATGAAAACAATCGTTATCTGTCACGGAATGAGCTCAGGGGGCTGGGCATGGAAAGAGGTAAAAATATTATTAGAAAAAGAGGGTCATACAGTATATACACCTACAATGACTGGTTGTGGGGAAAGGTTTCATTTAGCGAATAAAGAAGTAGATTTAAACACTGCAATAAATGACATTGTTAATGTGATTAATTATGAAAATTTACATAATATTGTTCTAATTGGTCATAGCTATGGTGGTGCAGTAGCATCAGGTGTAGTTGATCGAATTCCAGAATTAATTGATGAAGTTATCTATTTAGATGCGATGTTATTAAATGATGGTGAGGCAGTTGTTAATTTGTTTCCAGATGAAATAGTAAATTTTCTTCAAGGTTTGATTGATACAAAAGGTGAGGGGTGGAAAATTCCAGTAGTAGATGAAGATCGATATGATCATCGTCTAACTGATCACCCTCACAAATGTTTTAAAACACCGCTTAACCTTAAAAATAAGGAGTTAGACAATATTAGAATTTCCTATATTAATTGTACAGAAAAAGAACAAAATCCATTATACTATGGAATTTTTCAATCTGTAGAACGTGCGAAGGAAAGAGGGGTGACAATTCATAATTTGAAAGCAGGACATATTCCTAATATTGAAAATCCAAGTTTGATTGCAAAGTTCTTAATGAACATATTATCTTGAGCATTTGCTATTTAGAATATTTCTGTGGATAAAAAAAACAATAATTGGTATTGATAATCATTTTCATTTGTGGTAATCTAACATTAATAAAAGAAGTTTAAGAAATAAGTCATTGTTTTTCTTAGTTCTTCGTTTGTATGCACATTAAAAAGTAAAATGTGCAATGCGACCCTAGAACCCCCCAAAAACCCTAAAGAAGAGAAGAACGCGCTAGGACAGTAGTTTTTCTCTTCACCAAATTAATAACCCTGTTTTTTGACGCAGAATATTCTGCGTTATTTTTTTGTGTGAAAATACAGATTATTTCGTGAAATTCCATAAAAATTATTATACT
>NZ_NTZO01000665.1 GCF_002559405.1 Bacillus sp. AFS001701
TTAAACTATAAAAAAGGGAGGAGAAAAAATGTCTGAGTTAAATGAAAATAAGTTTTTTAAAAAGTATTTAAAGAAAGCTTCTTCCTATTTAGGAAATAAAGAAAAATCAACGAATTTATTGAAAAAAGCAGCTAAGCTGGCACCGGATAAAAAAGGCGCGTTAGGTGAAGCTTGGGAAAAAGTAAATTTATTTATCGAGCTATTTAAATCATATATTAATGGCAGTTATAGAGATATTTCCACAAAATCAATTTTGACAGTAATCGGAGCATTAATTTATTTTGTCAGTCCAATCGATGCAATACCAGATTTTATCGTAGGCTTAGGCTTTTTAGATGATGCAACAATTTTAGCGTATACATTTAAACAAATTAACAAAGATATTGAAA
>NZ_NTZO01000666.1 GCF_002559405.1 Bacillus sp. AFS001701
ATAAAAATTCAATAAAGCTTTTACTTCACTTTCTTCTAAATCGCGATTTGGTAAATCATCCTTTGTAATTTTTGCATTCAATATTCGAGTATATAAAGGTACTTGAACATAATGACTATCAAATAAAAACTTAAAAAAGCTTTTTAATATGACAAGTTTTCTTGAAAGAGTTGTAACACGATAATGTTGCTTGTTCGAACCGTATTGATAAGTAGATAACCATTGTTGATATGAATCAATATGTCTTTGTTTTAAATTTTTGAAAAATGAAGTTTCTATATAAAATTCTACATCCTGGCGCAAAAATTCTTCACTCTTCATCAAGTATCGAAAAAACTGCATTAACTCTCGTATGTATTCCATCTTTGTACTATCTTTTCGTTGTTTCGATTTTTGAATATCTTTTCTCTGATGGACAAAGTAGTAGATCATATCCAAATCAGAAAAACCTTCATAAATCATACGATGATTTTTTTCATTTTCAAACTTTGTTTGTAGGAGAATAGGAAAGTATGTTTCATCTATTAAATACGCAATTATGTTGGATTCATTTAGATTCGTACTTGGTAAATGCACTGAATTTGTAATAAGTAGGCTTGATTTTACTAACATATTACTCACCTCATAATCTATTATACATAAATTATTCAATTTATAGTATTAATTCGAATAGTTTTTTCCGTTAAATAATAAACATATGTTTTTTATCAATATTAAAATTCATAAAATGATTTAGGTAGAAAAATACACTATTATTCTACTTTAAAAAAAGTTTGTTTAATTTATTAT
>NZ_NTZO01000667.1 GCF_002559405.1 Bacillus sp. AFS001701
GTTTTGAAAAGAACCAAATTTAACAAAAGGAATTAAAAGTAGAAACCCTAATGTTGTCTGAAGTAATGTCGTAAAATATGAACTTGTTTGTGTAATCCCTTTATTCACAATCATTAATAATCCATAAAAGATTGCCGCAAGAAATGCCCAAATAACACCAGATGAAAGGAATTTATCAAGTGTAAAATCAGAATTAATACCGGATAAAAGAATAGAGCCGATAAAACTACTTAACACTCCAAGTAAAGGAACTACCGTGATTTTTTCTTTATAAATTAAACTTCCCAATAAGAATAATATAACGGG
>NZ_NTZO01000668.1 GCF_002559405.1 Bacillus sp. AFS001701
AAATGGTGGAACAAATCAATGCTGTTGCCTTTCAAGCTGATTATGTTTTACCAGGAATTTCGGAGGGAGAAAGATTAACAGGTTTTAAAAATCCAGCCGATATTGCTTCTTTTTACTTACAAAAAGGTGTCAAGCTTGTAGTAATAAAGCTTGGTGAAGAAGGGGCATTCTATAAAACATTAAACGAAGAAGGAACAGTTCCAGGTTTTAAAGTGGAAGAAGTCATCGATACAGTGGGTGCGGGCGATGGCTTTGCTGTTGGCCTCATTAGCGGATTAATTGAAAACCCTTCCATATATGAAGCAGTATTAAGAGGAAACGCAATCGGAGCTTTATCCGTTCAAGCGCCTGGGGACAACGATGGATATCCAACCAAAGTAAAATTACTACAATTTATAGAAAATAATTTAAAAGGAGT
>NZ_NTZO01000669.1 GCF_002559405.1 Bacillus sp. AFS001701
CTAACGCATGCGTTAGTTAATTAACATATGCAATGGGGGATAAATTTTGGACAAAGAAGTTTATAATTCTGCACATAAATTGATTCAACAAGCAGAAAATGTTGGGAGCATTGGGGAAAGAATTTCATTAAATGAACTAGATAAATTAAATAAAGCATTAAATAGTAGACTACCAGAATGGTTTATTCATCTTTATAATAGTATCTATCTCTTTATGTGGATTAGAAATCACTATAAAGTATTCAGATTCTGAAGATGATGATGACTACTTAGACATGGGATTCTTAGACAAAGAAGGGATTATAAGTGAAACGACTGAACTTTATGTCCACCGACATAAATCTGTTTACTACTAATTAACTATAAACATTGATTTATCAAGGAAAAGTAACATATTCTTGTCGTTGCTTTACGACGCAAATGTGTTTACTTAAATGGAATTAGACACAAATGTGTTTACTTGAAGCACTTCCCTTTAAAAATTAAAATACGAAACAAATGTGTTACTCTTACTTTAATGAATGAAAATTTGGCAAAAAAATTATTTTTATCCCAATTAGTAAATTATATAAATTAATAATCAAATCAAATAA
>NZ_NTZO01000670.1 GCF_002559405.1 Bacillus sp. AFS001701
AAAATACTACGATAATGCTTATTTATTAAACATGCTAGTTTGGGAAAATTAATTTTTATCAACTTAGTTATTGACAAAGATTCTTCATTAGGGAAAAATATTAAATATTTTTTATGCCGATAAGAGTATTTATATAAACTAAAAATGCGTGGTTTATGCATGAGGTGATTAAATCCCCTCTGAAGGTAAAAACTAAACCTTTGGCACTTCCAAACCTGCTAAAGTAGCACGATCGTCTTAAGTTGCGGGATAGAGGGGTTCATTTGGAAAAGAATATTGAAGGAAAGTCTTTGTTGTTTAGTTATGCTATGATGTGAAGAATAAAAAATATTCATCGGAAGTATAT
>NZ_NTZO01000036.1 GCF_002559405.1 Bacillus sp. AFS001701
AAATAAATCTCCCAAAAAATGTTTTAATTAATAATATTTTATTATACAATAATAATTTTGTATTTCCTCAATAAACTTTGTATTAAATGAAGTTCACTATGGCCCAAAACCGAGATAAACTAAGATCAAACCGCCTAATTTTAGGCGGTTTTTTGTGTTAATACAAAATAGATTGTCCTATTATTAAAAATTAATAATGTTACCTGGGTATTAAGAATAGACTTAAATGTACCGTATTTACTTCTTAGGAGGGATCCATCGTGGAATGGTATTTAAAAGTATTAAAGAATTACGTAGTATTCAACGGAAGAGCTAGAAGAACAGAGTATTGGATGTTTTTCCTGTTTAATGCCATTATCACTATTATACTTTCGATTTTACAAAGCATTGCGGATATCGATAATATATTAACTGGAATTTACGGTCTTTTGACGATATTGCCATCTTTAGCAGTAGGGGCTCGCAGATTACATGATTCTGGTAGAAGTGGATGGTGGCTGTTAATTGGAATCATTCCGTTTATTGGTACGATTATTCTTATAATTTTCTTCTGTTTAGATAGTGAAGAGGGAGATAATCGATTTGGGGCGAATCCTAAGTATTAGGTTGAGGAATTAATAGTAGGAATAGAGATACGAGACCACCTTTCATTTAAAGGTGGTTTTTTTGTGTATAAGTAAGGAGAATTTAATAAACCCATTGAGAGAGTAGTGTGTTTTATGATAATCAGTAGTTTGTAGACTAGGAAAAAAATGATTCTTCATGTAAACCTAAAAATCAATCTAGTCAATATATTCCACCCTACTGTTCAAATGAATACGTTTTCACAACCCCGGAGGTATTTTATGATGATAGTGGAGGTGTTACAGATGATTGAAACGAAAAAAGTGATTGATACAAATTTAACAGATGCCAAGACACAAAAGTCATCTAAAAAATTAAGAGATTTTTTAAATTATCTTACGTTTGTAGGACCAGCAACTATTGTTTTTGCAGCGATCGTGTTAACGCCATTTTTAATCGGCTTTTTCTATTCATTTACTCAGTGGGATGGTGTAGCTGATTCTGCTAAGTGGGTCGGACTTGAAAATTATAAATACATTTTTACGAAAGATACGGATTTTATCCATTCGTTTATTTTAACGGGTAAATATACATTATTCGCCGTGATCTTAACCAATGTGATTGGTTTTGGTTTAGCGTTAATCGTAACGCAAAGCTTGAAGACTAGTAATATTTTAAGAACAGTCTTTTTCCTTCCAAATTTAATCGGCGGATTATTATTAGGTTTCATTTGGCAGTTCATTTTTAATAAAGGTTTAATTTCAATTGGACAATTATTGCATTCAGACTTTTTACAAAGAGCACTTTTAGGTGAAGAAAAAGGTGCGTTCTGGGCAATTGTCATCGTGGCAGTTTGGCAAGGTGCAGGTTACATAATGGTTATTTATGTAGCGGCTCTGCAAGGTGTACCTCAAGAATTAATAGAAGCAGCTCAAATTGATGGTGCAAATAAATTCCAAGTGTTACGTAAAATCATTATTCCAATGGTAGCACCAGCTGTAACAGTTTGTTTATTCTTAACAATTTCATGGTCATTTAAAGTGTTTGATACAAACTTATCATTAACAAATGGTGGACCATTTAAGTCTACTGAGATGTTGGCTTTAAACATTTACACTGAAGCTTTTGTTAATAACCGTTATGGATTAGGTGAAGCAAAAGCGATTGTATTCTTCGTAGTCGTTGCGTTAATTTCAGTTATTCAAGTATACATTACGAAGAAGAGGGAGGTTGAGGCATAATGCTAAAAGAACGATATACTGGCTTTACTTTTATATTAGAAATAGCGGCAATTATACTTGCTCTCATCTTCTTAGTTCCTTTTTATTATGTGTTAGGAAACTCATTTAAATCATTTGCTGATATTTTACAAAATACATCTTCGCTTCCAAAAAGCTTAGATTTTACAAACTATCAACAAGCAATTGAAGTCATGAATTTTTGGAAAGCGTTAATGAACTCATTAATCGTGACAATTGCTAGTAATGTTGTAATCGTCTTTTTCTGTTCGATGGCGGCTTATAAATTAGTTCGTTCAAAAAGTAAAATTTCAAATATCATTTTCTTTATCTTTGTAGCAACAATGGTTATCCCGTTCCAATCAATTATGATCCCATTAGTGAAAGTTGGAAGTACGCTTCATTTAATGAATAGCCATTGGGGATTAGTCATCATGTATTTAGGTTTCGGCTCAGCATTATCGATCTTCCTATATCATGGATTTATTAAAACAATTCCAATTGAGTTAGAGGAAGCAGCAATTATTGATGGATGTTCACCAACTATGGTTTTCTGGAAAGTTGTTTTTCCACTATTAAAACCAATTACGGTTACAATTGTTATCCTAAATACGTTATGGATTTGGAATGATTTCTTATTACCATCACTTGTATTAAGAGATATGGAGTTAAGAACAATTCCTCTTGCTACATTCTACTTCTTTGGAGCATATACAAAACAGTGGAATTTAGCGCTATCTGGACTTGTTTTAGGCATAACGCCACTATTAATTTTCTACTTTGCAGCACAGAAACATATTATTAAAGGTATTACAAGCGGTTCAATTAAATAAGGTGACTGGGTGGAAGCTATCAATATATTCCACCCATCATGTCAATTTAGACTATCCAAAGTTGATTGTTTTTAAATGTATAATGAAAGCGTATTCAAAATAAAGAATATTAAGATGGGGGTTTTTAGGATGAAAAGGATGCTAAAGGTAGCAGCAGCATTAACAACTTCAGTGATGTTATTCTCTGCATGTTCTGGAGGATCTTCAGACAAAGCTTCAAATGATTCAAAGGATAAAAAAGTAACATTAAACGTATTCCAGTTTAAAGCTGAGATTGCGAAAGATTTAGAACAAATGGCGAAGGATTACCATAAGGAAAATCCAAACGTAACAGTTAAAATTCAAACTGTTGGTGGCGGTGCTGACTACGGTGCTGCATTAAAAGCTCAATTTGCTTCAGGAAACGAGCCTGATATCTTTAATAACGGTGGATTCCAAGAAGCAGTAACTTGGAAAGATAAATTAGAAGATCTTTCTGATCAATCATGGGTAAAAGACTTATATCCAGGTACTGAAAAACCAATGACAATCGACGGCAAACTTTATGGTATGCCAATGAATACTGAAGGTTATGGCTTTATTTACAATAAAGATTTATTCGCAAAAGCTGGTATTACTGAAGCACCAAAAACGTTAAGCGAATTAACTGCTGCAGCTGAAAAGCTTAAAAAAGCAGGCATCACTCCTTTCTCAATCGGATACGGTGAGTGGTGGATTTTAGGAATTCACTTATTAAATATTCCTTTCGCTCAACAACAGGATCCAGATAAATTCATGGCTGATGTGAATTCAGGTAAAGTAAAAATTCAAGACAATGAGAAATTTAAACAATTTATGAAACTGTTTGATTTAACAGTTAAATACGGTAACAAAAATCCTTTAACAACTGATTACAACACTCAAGTTACAAACTTTGCTCAAGGTAAAACTGCTATGATCCAACAAGGTAACTGGATTCAAGGTATGATTGATGGAATTACTCCAAACATGAACTTAGGCGTGTTGCCAATTCCAATCAACGATGACAAAGCAGCTATGGACAAATTACCAATGGGTGTACCAAATAACTGGGTAGTTAACAAAAACTCTAAAAACAAAGAAGAAGCTAAAAAATTCTTAGAGTGGATGGTTACTTCTGACACAGGTAAGAAATACATTGTAGAAAAATTTAAGTTTATCCCAGCATTAAAAACAATTCAAGGTAAAAACTTAGGACCAATCGCAGACGACTTACAAAAATACTCTGCTGAAGGTAAAACATTATCTTGGAACTGGTTCAAATACCCAGATGGAGCTACAAATGAGTTTGGTGCATCAATGCAAGCTTACGTTGGAAAGCAAAAATCTGCTGATGAAATGTTAAAATCTCTTGAAGATACTTGGATGAAATTAAAGAAATAATTTCTTAATTTTAGGCTTCCCTGAAATACCCTATAGATTAAGGCAACCCACAAGGAATTAGTTTCCTTGTGGGTTTTTTTATGATTAATTTGAAAGTTTACTCTCTAGCAAGTATCCAGAATAAGAATTAACCCTCAGTTTCCTATATTTAAATTTTAAACTTTCTGATAAACTAGATAGTAGAAAGTGCAAACGTTTCCGCAAAGGATGTTATCATGAAAAATAGTATTAGAAGTAAGTTGATTGTCTTATTATTAATCGCCACGATTATTCCTTTTGGATTATCGATTATCGCGAATTATTTTTATACGAAGAATACAGTAACAAAGGAATTTGTAAATACAAACCATGATTTATTGAAGCGTAGTGGGAATGATTTATTGAATTATTATAATGAAATTTACGGTATTCCATTGTCCATTTATAGTAATAGACCGTTTTTGTCCGTGTTAGAAAATGGTGCTACGGCATACATCGAACAAAATTCTGCTGAAATTCAACGTAGTTTATTAGGACTTTATTTTTCTAGAAGAGAGATCGAGCAGTTGCATTTGTATTTAACAAAGGGTAAGGATGATTACACCGTTTACAATGCAAAGGTGAGTAGTCGCGGGAAGTTGTATAATTTCAACCAAATTCCCACATATCGAAATTTAAGTTATTCGAGGGACTCGTATTATATTCAACCGACTCATCCGATTCAAAACTATAATAATTTATCTGATTTTCGAATCGAGCCAGTTAAACAGGTTGTATCATTTCATTATTTTTTAAATAATGTTACATCCGACCAATGGCTAGGTTTCTTATCGATCGATATTGAATTAAGTAGAATTAAAGAAATTTTCGATCGTATTTATAAAAAAGGAGAGGAACATCTTTTCGTTGTTGGTGATGGGAATGTTGTTCTGTATTCATCTGAAAAAAGTCTAATAGGTAAAAAGCTAGAAACAAAATGGTATAAAAAAATAGGTTCAGATCGGTCGGGACAAGCAAGTTTTGATTGGAAGGACAAGGACTTTAGTGGGGTCTATGTGTATGACAAAATAAAAAGCAATCATCAACAATGGACAATCATTAAAAGCATTCCATATAAAAATCTCTATCATAATTCAAATCAATTATTGAAGATTACCGTTACACTCGGGGCGATTTCAGTCTTATTAGTTATCATTTTAACCATTATCGTATCCTTCAGATTTACACGACCAATACGAATCTTAATTCGAGATATGCAGCGAATTGAGAAAGGCGAGCTTGCAGTTTCTTTTGATACTTTAGGAAATGATGAGTTTGGTCAGTTAGGTAAACATTTTACTTCAATGGTCGATACGTTAAATGATTTATATATAAAAGAATACAAGCTTCAAATTGAGAACAAAACAAATCAATTAAAAGTACTTCAGTCTCAAATTAATCCGCATTTTTTATATAATGCGTTGCAGTCAATTGGAACTCTTTCATTAAAAAATGACGGAATGAAAGTGTATCGATTAATTATGTCACTATCAAAAATCATGAGATATAGCATGAAAAATAATGAAGATTTTGTAACGCTTAAAGATGAATTAAATCATATAAAAGATTATTTATCGCTTCAAAATGAACGGTATGATGGCAAATTTGTTTATAACCTGGAAGTGGAGGAAGGGTTAAACAAAGTAAAAATGCCAAAAATGATTTTACAGCCAATCGTCGAAAATTTCTTTAAACATGGCTTTGAAAAGCAACAAAAGCTTGGTGAATTAAATATTTCGATTCATAGACAACAAGATGATCGTTTAAAAATAGTCATTGCTGATAATGGTGAAGGTGCAACAGAAGAGGAATTAGAAATCATCAATTCATCACTAGCAGAAGGTGGATTAAATACGAACGAGAGTATCGGATTAAAAAATATTTCTGATCGCATTCATTTCTATTATGGTAAAAAAGCAGAAGTAAAAATAGAAAGTGTGAAGCATGAAAACTTTGTTGTAACGATAATCTTACCGATTGAAATGACAAGAGGAGAAGTTAATCATGAAGGTTCTACTAATAGATGACGAAAAGCATGTACGAGAAGGTGTAAAACTTCTTGCAGATTGGGATGCAATTGGTGTTACTGAAATATTAGAAGCAGAAAATGGAGCAATCGCTCAAGACATCATTAGAAAGGAAAGACCGACAATTATCTTTACTGATTTAATGATGCCAGAGCTAGATGGTAGAGGATTATTAAAGTGGCTTCATTCGGAAAATATTAATTGTAAAGTAATCGTTGTAACAGGATATGATGATTATCATTATATGAGAGAAGCCATTCAGTTTGGTGCGTCTGATTATTTATTGAAACCAATTGATCCGGATATATTGAATGAAACTTTAGTAAAAGTAGTTTCAGATTGGAATGAAAAAGAAAAAGAGAGAATTGATGCGTTAAATGATTTTCGCTTGCTACAGGAAGTTTTACCTGTTTATAGAGACAAACAATTAACAAATGCAATTTACGGTAAAGAATATAATCAGAACATGTTAAACCAATTAGGATATGAAGAAGGGCAAACTTTACATGTTTCTTTACTAAAATTACGAAATCTAGAGACATTCAAAGACATTTGGCCGGAGGATTTATGCTTTTTTGCCCTATTGAATATTGTAAATGAAGTTCTTCAAAACCAAAATGGAGGAATTGCATTTCGTAATTTACAAGGTACAAAGGAGATTTGCTTACTATATTGGGGCGAGCAGGTTACTGACAGTATCCAACATATCGCTAAAATTTTATCGACAGTTGTACCTTTCCCGTTTCATTTTGCGATCAGTAGAAAGTTAACAATTGAATCGATCCAGTCTGGGTATGAGGAAGTTGTAAATGTACTACAGCATGTAAATATTTTAGAAAAGCGAGATGTACCAGTTTATTCTTATGAAGATATAAAAGAGTATAATCCGATCAATCTAGTAGAAATCATCAACTTATTTGAACAAATGGTTGAGAAACAGGATATTTATATTTACGATGAAGTCATTCAACTTTTTAGTAAACGAATCGCACAAAAGAATTATCTTCCTTTTGCGCAGTTACTTTCATTGCATCAGGAGTTTCTAATCTTCCTTAATCACTGGATTAATAAACTATCGCTTCAAACAATCCAAGAAGTGAATCTTGAATTGTTCTGGAATGCGAAAGGACATTTTGAAATTGGTGATTATGTAGCGACTCAAAGAGAAAGAGTACAATCGATTATTCAAGAAAAGAATCAAACGAACCAAGAATTAAATAGTATTGAAGCAATCGCAAATTATATTCAACTGAACTATGCTGAAGAAATTTCACTTCAAGAGTTTTCAGAGAAATTTTATTTAAGCCGCGAATATATATCCCGTAAGTTTAAACAAATTTATGGTGTGAATATATCAGATTATATTGTTTCAATACGAATCGAAAAAGCGAAGGAATTATTGAAGTTCCCCAATTTGAAAATCTATGAAATTGCAGGGAAAATCGGCTATCAAGATGATAAATATTTTCGAAAAGTGTTTAAGAAAATCGTTGGCATGACCCCAAATGAATACCGAAATATGAATGATTAGCAATTATTTAGTAAAAAAGTTGCAGGAAATCCTTGGAAACTGAGGAATATGTAATTAGATATTTATTCTATGTATGTTTCGGGGGATCAAAAAATGGAACAGGCAGTTGAAAGAGTTTTTACGAAAGAGATTTTAACGAATGCAGCATCACAATTTGGGATTACTGTAGAAGAAAAACCAGTCGGAGAGTTCGAGAACTATCTATTTAAAGGTAAGTTGGCAGATGGAACGGATCGCATTTTACGATTAACGCATTCATCTCATCGCTCAAAGGATGAAATTGAGGCAGAGCTTCAATTTTTAAAATATGCTAGAGAAAACGGAGCAAATGCAGCAGGTTCTTTAACTTCTTTAAACGGTCATTTAGTAGAAGTCCAACATGCAAGTGATGGTACAAGTTTTTACGCATCAATGTTTGAATGGGCAGATGGTCAATTAGTTGATCGTACAAACCCTGCAGTGTGGAATGATGACCTAATGTACACATGGGGAAAAACGATTGGAAAGCTTCACGCATTAACAGTTGATTATCCTGTAACAAATCATCGTGAGCATTGGGATGAAGAAGCTTATTTAAATGAAATGTTAGCTGACGAAGAACTTGGCATTTTTACGAAGGAATTAATAGAAGAAATCCAAGCTTATGACAGAAAGAAAGATTCATATGGATTAATCCATAGTGACTTGCATCTCCACAATTTCTTCGTAAATGATAAAGGTGATATAACGGCTTTTGATTTCGATGATTTGCAATATAATTATTTCATTTCAGATATCGCAATTGTTTTATATTATACTGCATGGGGCAGCAAGGCATCATTCGAAGAAAAATCTAATTTCGCAAAAAGACAGCTAGAAATCTTTCGAAAAGGTTATGAAACCGAATATGTATTAGATGAAGAATGGTATAGCCGAATTCCTTCATTTTTAAAATGTCGTGATATTACGCTTTATCATGTATTGAACATGAAATATGAAGAGAAAACGCAAAGAGTTATTGAGCTTTGTGAAGAACTTAAAGAGAGAATCATTAATAAGAAGACGATCATTGATCTTTAAATTAAACAAAAAGCTACGATTCAAACACGAAACGTAGCTTTTTTTATATTTAAATTGGGGGGGTGAGTAAGGTTATTTGTGTCTAGCTTCTTCTATTTTATTAATATTGATTTCATATTGCTCATCTTCTAATGGGATATAGCCAACTTGCTCAGCTAAAATTGGAGCATTTTCATTGGCAAATTTCAAGTAGTCCAAAACGACAGGCCGTTTAAGTGAGTTACTATTTACATATGTGTAGAGTTCACGTGAAAGGGGGTAAGTCCCATTTTTGATTGTCTCTTCAGTTGGTAAAACTACTTTACCTGTTTTTGGATTAACGATTGGTACGATTTTTAAATGATCTTTGTTTTCTTCATAGTACGGCATGACCAAAGTATCCAATTGCACCTTTTTCACTAGCAACATCAGCGACAAGATTTTTATCATCTTCAGACGTTTGAGCATCTTTCCGTTCGCCAGTTTGATTTAAGATTGTTTTATTAAAGTATTCGTAAGTTCCTGACTCAGTACCAGGGCTGAAGAATTTAATTTCTTTCTTTGGCCAAGCTGAGTTTAGTTCGTTCCAAGTTTTTATTTTGCTTTTTACGGACCACAACTTTTTTAATTGTTCAACTGTTAATTGATTAACAAAATTATTGTCTTAATTTACTACAACAGATAGACCGTCGTAGGCTAATTTTAGTTGAATATAATCGATGTTATTTTGTCTAGCGATTGTCTCTTCTGCATTTGTTATTGGACGAGATGCGTCGTTTATATCAGTTATGCCATTTGCGAATTTTTTAAAACCATCAATTGTGCCACTATTACCTAATGAAATCGTTACCTCGGGTTGTGCAGCTCTATATTGCTTTGTTATTGTTTGCATAATCGGGAAAACGGTAGATGAACCGTCAATTATTACAGTACCAGTTAATTGTTTTTCAGATGTAGTTGAATTAGGATGATAGGCCATTCCACAAGCCGCTAAAGATAACATAGCTGTGATTGCGACGACTATTAAAAGTACTTTTCTCAGATGCATCTTCAGTATCCTCCTAGTTGTTTACTACTATATTTCTAACAATATCCCACAAAGATTAACTTGCTTTTAACGCTACGTAAAGAATTTGTAAAGGTATAGTGAAAGTCCCCCTTTTTTGTTAATAACCAATTAAAATGACCGTATAAACAGTAAAAAATGGGAGAGATATACGGTGGAGCAAATTGTCATCATCCAAGATCAAAACGAGATTGAACATGTGCTTCAACAAAGTAAACAATTCGGATTAATTAAAATCAGCACATATCGATATGGAGAGTTTAATGAAGAAATACATCTTGGTTTCTTAAAAGGATGCATAGTATTAATGAAAAGCCAAGTTTTGGACGAGTTTATTCCTTTAATCATGAGAATAAGACGGATATCAGAAATACCGATCATCTTATTAGTTGAAACTTATGATTCATACGAAGCAGCGATTTGTATTGAAGCTGGAGCGGATCAATATGTTAAATATCCGATTCATCCTAGAGACTTATCAGCAAGAATAAAAGCAGTTATGAGGAGGGCAGGCACTGAAAAAATAGAAGAAGACCGAGAAAAAGTTTTATATTTTGGAGAGATTTCCTTCTATTTAAATCGGGAAGAGGTTTATAAAAACAAAATGAGGATCGAATTAAATGGTAGAGAATACGCAATTTTACTGTTTTTAATCAAAAAAGCCGGCTTTATTGTAACGAGAGAAGAATTAATGGAAGTAATTTCGGTTTATAAAAATAGAAGATTAATCGATATTTATATTCATAGTTTACGACATAAAATTGAGGAACTTCCGAATTATCCTAAGTATATTAAAACGATTAAGGGAAAAGGGTATCGGTTTGAAACTCTTGTTAATTGAACAGAAGTGTAAAAAGCTAGGTGAATTCTTTTTAAGGATGCATTTTAGCTTTTTTATTTTTATAAGGCAGAGGTTTGGATAGAGAAATGCACTTTTTTATTTTTTTTTTATTAAAAATTAAATAAAAAAGTTTTTTTGTACACACCCTATTAGACAAAACGACTAAAAAAAACGTACAAATTGTATACAATTATTAGGGTTAAACAACATAAATGGACAATCTGTTTATTTACCATAAATTGGAAAAAGTAAAATTTCGATATAACAAAAAGATACATATAAAATACTCTTTTAAAATGTTTTTGACTCAAATTAAGAAATATAGTCGGAAAAGTAGGACTTTTGATGTCTTTTGCAAATTCGAGAAAAAGATGAAAAATAAGTAATTCGATACAGAATTGACGTAAGAAACATTGGTAAATGAAAAAGCTAGGTTAATCCAAATTAGGATGTTCACCTAGCTTTTTATTTTATAAGTGCAGTAATCCAAAGTTGTAAGATCTTACTCAGCGTGATGTAACATATACGTATACGCAGTGTCGTAAAGGTGCTCTAAATCAGCATCCGTCATGAAAACTAAGTCCTCAGTTGAAAATCCTTTTGTTAATTCCAAAAATTGAACCATGTTTTTACGCTCTTCTCTACTCATCATCAACAACACTCCCTTTGAATTAAATGAATGATTAATTTGTTTTCATTCTGTATTAATACAGTGTATTTATTTATAATTTATTATATAACAGAAAAATCAAAATGTGCTAGTGATTTTTACTAAATAAGGAAAAAATTATTTTTATCGTTTCATTGATCATTATTCAATTTACAGCGAACACTTTATTCTAGAATAATTTCTAATGTTAAAATTTTTATTAATGAATGTAACATAACTAGACTAGCTTGTAAGGGCTTCCATAAAATGGGTATATAATCCTACAAAATACCTTGTTTTATGGGAAAATTAACCAAAGTTTCTTATATATAGATTAATTTTTACTTAATTTTTAGTTAAGTAATTGTTATGCTAGGCACTGTTGAATCCGAGGGTATATTTTAATAGAATAATAAATGGATATGTTATTAGAAGAAAATGATGGAAGAGACGAGTATTTTAGAACTATTTGGCGTTAATATAACGTCTTAAGATGTAATTATGATGAGTGTATTATTTTAATCTAACTATTAAGCTAATTTAATTTAATATTGTCAGACTTTTTTTCATTTAAAGTTTAAAGTTTTTGTAAAATGAACTTCATTTTTACTTAGTTATTTTTATTAATTGAAGGATATTGGGGTTCATTTTAAATTATAAGTTTCTTTAAGGGAGTAGTAGTCAATGAACCTGTTAAGCAAAATTAAAGTAATGACGATTTTTGGCACGAGACCAGAAGCGATTAAAATGGCTCCACTTGTGCTAGAGCTAGAAAAATATCCTGAACATATAGAGTCAATCGTAACAGTTACGGCTCAACACCGACAAATGCTTGACCAAGTATTAGAGATTTTTGAAATTACGCCTGATTATGATTTAAATATCATGAAGGATCGCCAAACGCTTATCGATGTAACAACGCGTGGATTAGAAGGTTTAAATAAGATTATGCAAGAAGTGAAGCCAGATATTGTATTAGTACATGGCGACACAACTACTACTTTTATTGCAAGTTTAGCAGCGTTTTATAATCAAATCACCATTGGTCACGTTGAAGCAGGGCTACGTACTTGGAATAAGTATTCTCCATACCCTGAAGAAATGAACCGCCAATTAACCGGGGTTATGGCTGACTTACATTTTTCCCCTACAACAAAATCAGCACAAAATTTATTAGCAGAAAATAAAAAAGAAGAATCAATTTTTATTACAGGAAATACTGCTATTGATGCACTAAAAACTACAGTAAAAAGTGAGTATTCTCATCCTGTCCTTGAAACAGTAGGAAATGACCGTTTAGTCTTAATGACAGCACACCGTCGAGAAAATTTAGGGGAACCTATGAGAAATATGTTTAAAGCGATTAAGCGATTAGTCGATAAACACAATGATATCCAGGTTGTTTATCCAGTACATATGAATCCTGTCGTGAGAGAAATAGCAAACGAAATTTTAGGTGATAATGCTAGAATTCATTTAATTGAACCTTTAGATGTAATTGATTTCCATAATTTTGCTGCTAGGTCACATTTAATTTTAACTGATTCTGGTGGGGTACAGGAAGAAGCTCCTTCTCTAGGCGTACCTGTTCTTGTATTGCGAGATACAACGGAGCGTCCTGAAGGTATTGAAGCAGGTACATTAAAGCTTGTTGGAACTGATGAAGAAGTTATTTTTTCTTTAGCTGATAGACTGTTATCAGATAAAGAAGAACATGCGAAAATGTCTAAAGCATCAAATCCATATGGAGATGGAGAAGCTTCTAGAAGAATTGTTGAAGAGATTAAACATTATTTTAATATTTTAGAAGAAAACTCATCTGATATTAATGCGAATGGAATTGTTCTCTTAACAAATAGCTAATATCAAAATTTTAGAGAATTTCAAAAAAATTTAAATCTTAAATGGGATAGAAAAATGATTAGAAAAAAAGTGTGTATGTTTGTTTGGAATCATTTTACTAATGATGCCAGGGTTCTTAGAGAATGTACCGCATTATCGGCGAGTGGTTATACAGTCGATCTCATATGTATTGCTGATCCTAAAAATAAAGAGCTACCTATATATGAAGCGCGAAATCCAAATTTTAATATTTATCGAGTGAAAAGGTACCCTGATTCGTTACTTTATTTACAAATAATATATAGGTATATTTTGAAATATAATTTTCTAAAAATGATCATGTTACTTATATTGTTTTTATTATTTTTTATGATTCCTCTAGTGGCGTTATCCACAGTAGTTGTTCTTCTTATGCTATTAAAAACAAAATGTAAAGTTTTTTGGATAAAAGGTAATATCATTTTACGAATGATTGGGAGAGGGCTAATAAAAAATTATGATATTTACCATTCGAATGATTTAAATACATTAGTTCAAGGTGTCATTTGTTCGAAATTTAGAATTAAAAAACGTAAGCTAATTTATGATTCACATGAGGTTCAAACTAGCCGAACAGGCTATAATGGCAATTTCTACAAGTACTTGGAGGGGAGTTTAATTAAGATAATCGACTCTATGATTGTAGAAAATCATACTAGGGCAAAGTATAATAAAAAACTTTACGGTTTTTATCCGCATGTAGTTCATAATTACCCAATTAAACTAAAAGGATATAAAAATAAAAAAAAGTCATCATTAAGGAAGTTACTTGGTATATCCGAAGATGAAAAAATACTATTATACCAAGGCGGTATTCAAACAGGTAGAGGTTTAAAAAACTTAATTAAAGCTGTTCCTCTTTTTAACGAGGGGACACTTGTATTAATAGGAGACGGGAAAATCAAATCAGAGTTAGAAGAATTGGTTAATCAAATGAACTTGCATCAAAGAGTAAAATTTGTTCCCAAAGTTTCACTTAATGATTTGCCTAAATATACTAAAAACGCGTATGTAGGGTTTCAAGTATTAAATAATGTTTGTTTCAATCATTATTCTGCATCTTCAAACAAGTTGTTTGAGTATATGTCTAGTGGGGTTCCGGTTATAGCATGTGGTTTTCCAGAAATAAAAAAGGTTGTAGTAGGTGAACGGATTGGCTTATGTGTAGATTCGCATGATCCAACTTCAATAGCCAAAGGGCTAAATTATTTATTAAATTCTCCTGATGTATATCATGATATGAAACAAAATTGTATAACGGCTAAAGAAATATATAACTGGGACGAGGAAAAAAAGCAGTTCCTATCCATTTATGAACAGTTGTAATTAAGAACTTAAAGTATTAATAGAGCTATTTTCAAAAATTAATTTAATAGAAAGCAGGGAAAGAAATGAAAATTTGTACAATGGGATTAGGCTATATTGGATTACCAACTTCAATTATGTTTGCAAAATACGGGGTTGATGTTCTAGGTGTTGATATAAATGCTGGAGTTGTTGATTCTCTTAATGCGGGTAAAATTCACATTGAAGAACCGGGTTTACAAGATGCCTTAAATGAAGTAATAGAAAAGAAGACTTTTCGTGCATCCTTAACACCTGAAAAAGCTGATACTTTCATTATTTCAGTACCAACTCCTAATAATGATGATATGTATAAGTCTTGTGATCTTTCGTATGTATTATTTGCAGTTAATTCGGTTATTCCATATTTAGAAAAGGGAAATGTATTAATAGTAGAATCTACCATTGCTCCAAGAAGTATGGATGATCAAGTAAAACCAATAATTGAAGAAGCTGGATTTGAAGTCGGAAAAGATATCTTTTTAGTTCACTGCCCTGAACGTGTTCTACCAGGTCAAATTCTTCATGAGTTAATTTATAACAACAGAATCGTAGGTGGAGTTACTTCTGCATGTACTGAAGCAGGAGCAAAAGTTTATGGTACTTTTGTAAAGGGTGAAATTATCAAAACTGATGCTAAGACAGCAGAAATGTCTAAGCTTATGGAAAATACCTTTAGAGACGTTAATATTGCATTAGCTAATGAATTAACTAAAGTATGTAATGAATTAGACATAAATGCTTTAGATGTAATTGAAATGGCTAATAA
>NZ_NTZO01000671.1 GCF_002559405.1 Bacillus sp. AFS001701
ATTTATTTATTTATTTATTTCAGCGTCAATTGCTGCTTTAATTGATTCTAAGCTAGGGTTGTCCACTGCTTTACCATTTACAAATATTGTAGGTGTTCCGTTAACACCATAATGGTTAGCAATAGCAACATCGTTAGCAACTTGTTTCATTGCATCTTTTTTGTATAAATCTTTTTTAAATTGTTTTTCGTCTAAATTCGGAATGACAGATTTCGCAATTCTTGCTAATTTATCAGGTGTAGCCCATGTTGTTGTTTCATCTTCTTGTTTTAAATAGATTTGCTCTTGGAACTTCCAAAATGAATCTTTATGAGTTTTATAAACTACTTCTGATGCAAGTGCAGCTAAATTTGAATCTTTCGAAATAAACGGATAGTTAATAAATGAAAAATTGATTAAACCATTATCAATATAATCAGCTTTTAGATCTGGAAAAACTACTTTATTCCATTGAGCACAAATTGGACATTTATAATCACCAAATTCAACTACTTCCACTTTTGCATCTTTATTTGTAAATGTTGGTTGATCCTTTGTGTCAAACCCATCAACATTCACTTGATTTACTCCAGCAATTGTTGGATATACTTCTTCAGTCTTTTTATCTTGCAATTTAGAAACTAAAAATAATGCTCCAACTAAAACAACTATTCCAACAAATACAGAAATAGCAAACGTTTGATTATTATTAGATTTTTTCTTTTTACTCATTAGTGCTATATTCCCCCTACAATTATGTACTGTACATTATTGTAACATAAACGAAAGTAACCTAACTATTCATAACCCTCGTAATTGAAAATAATTCTTAATATAAAGATCATCCATATTCATAAATTACCTTTTTAAGTACATAAGTAGTTTTATTATTGAAATATCTTTTTAATTTAAACAAAAATAAAGAGCATTTCTCATTACAAAGAATTGTAGAAATCATTGCCTTTTTGTTTGTGGACTTTTCATTGACATGGATTGAACGCGTTATGACCATTCTGTTTCTTACTTTTATGTACAAAGCGGGAAAAGCAGCGACAACAAAAAAAGAAACCGCCAATTAAAAGAAAAATTTCTGTTTGAGTTTACTGGAGTACCCAAATAGCTAGTCTATTGATGCTTCCATTGAAATTTTAGTCGGGAAATGGCTATCTGATGACGAATAATTGAAAATGGTACTTCGAATAAAAAAACATAGGGAGATTTTAGTCTTCCTATGTTTTCATTCATATTATTTATCTGTTTGTTTTTGCTTATTTTTCAAATACTCTGCTCGCATTTTTTCAAGTTGCTGCTTTTTATCAAATTTGGCAGGCGTCTGTTTTTCATGAAACTTTGACACAGCCATCTGACCTTTCGTATCCAATTGATATTTTCCCACTTTATTCACCTACTTTTCTGTCTTGAAAGAGAATCTATTCAACAAATATAATATACATTATTTACTGAAGAAAACCTTATTATAATGCTAAACCTTATATATATCACTAAAAACATTTAAAACTTAGTAAAATAATTCATCGCCAAATGGTATTCATTTCATTGCATGTGGTTCGTACCAGTCAGTATTATTTAATAAAGACCTCAATATTCTAAAAATGCAAAAAGCCAAGTCTACAATTAAATAAACTTGGCTTTCATTTATTAGTTATTTTTATTGACTAAAATAATCAATTCTTCATCAAATATAATGTCAGAATTTAAAATTAACAGTTCTTTTATAAAAGCTTTTGGATTTTCGAGGGTTAAAATAATTGGTTGTACTGACTCGTTAATA
>NZ_NTZO01000672.1 GCF_002559405.1 Bacillus sp. AFS001701
CAATATAATATATTAATTGAAAAAGGAGGGAGATGGTTTAATTTGGGATCAAACGACGAAAATTGTAGAACTAGAAGTATTTGTGAGCTTCTATCTACTCTACCACCACATTATTCTATTAGTGAAATAGTTGTTGATGGAGTAACAGAAAGTGTAAACTATTTTATTACTTTAGATTCTTCAACAAATCTAGCATATTTTTCAAGTGTAAGTGGAGGATTAGTAATAGCCGATTGTAGAAGAATCTCACAAGTAGTAGTTCCAGGAGCATAATATTAGTGCAAAAAACCTTGTTTTAAAAAGCAAGGTTTTTTTATTGAAAAAATTAAGAAATCACGATCAAAAAACGATTATAAGGTAAATCAGTTGAAACTTAATTTTTAGTACAATGATATAATCTCTAAAAACTTAATACATTATTCGTTATTGACAACTTAATTAATTCATATTATTATTATCTCGAGTTCAAGATATCTTAATTTAAAATAATTTGGAGGTGGAAATAATGGAGAATGAATGCAAACCCTTCTTTTACTTAAAAACACTAATATAAAGAAGTTTGCGATGAATTTATTGACTAAAATAGTTGTTGAAATACTTTATAAAAAATAATTTGATTCAAAAATTTTTTTACAAAATTATTTTGAATTAAAGATAAAAAATATTTAGGAGGAATTTAAGGTGTTAAATATTGGTTTATTAATTATTCGTTTAGTAATCGGTTTACTTTTTGTAGGTCATGGAGCTCAAAAATTATTTGGCTGGTTCGGTGGTTATGGATTAAAAGGAACAGGTGGATGGTTTGAATCAATTGGCATGAAACCAGGTGTAAGTGTTGCACTTTTAGCAGGGTTAGCAGAACTAATCGGGGGAATTTTGTTTACACTAGGTCTATTAACTCCACTTGCAGGAATTATGATTGCGGGTACAATGGTAATGGCAATTATTAAAGTTCATGGGCCAAATGGATTATGGTCAACAGCTAATGGATATGAATACAACTTAACATTGATGTCAGTTGCTATTGGTATAGCTTTAATTGGACCTGGTAAATATGCGTTAGATGCATTTTTATTCTAAATGATTACTTTAGAAATTGATTATATAAAGTAAAACTTAATTAGTTTAATTGTGCAGTTAAATAATGAATCTGTTCATAAAAAAAAGAAATAATAGAAAATGTAAGTCAAATA
>NZ_NTZO01000673.1 GCF_002559405.1 Bacillus sp. AFS001701
AAAACTTTTAATTTACTTTTAATATTTTGTGGAATGTATTTATTGATTTAGTATGTGGTTATACAGAAACTAAATCACATGCAGAGTTTTATCAAGATGTTATAGCAGAATATGATGGTTTCCAATTCGAATCTGCTGAAAATAACGGATATACCTATGTATCTGTAACTGGTGGAAATACTGTAGTTTATAGAAATTTACAACAAACTTTATCTACTATAGAAGATCAAAGAAAAGAATTAGCAGATAAATTACAAACTGAAGTGGGCATACCTAAAGTAAGATTCTACATCAAAATGATTAATGGCGATACAAATGAAAAATCAACTCACGCTATTTTATTTGAAAACGGTCAAGTGCAATTTGATAAATAACTAGATATTTTTAGGAGAATTTACTCATGTTCCCACTAAAAAACTA
>NZ_NTZO01000674.1 GCF_002559405.1 Bacillus sp. AFS001701
TACTTATTTGAATTAAGAGAGAACTGTATTTTTCCAGTTAACTACGAAAAACTCAAGTAAAAAAACAACTGATAGAACAGTTGTTTTTAAAATAACTTTAACTTCACCTTTTGTTCTGTCAGGATACCAACTCCCATCAAAACGAGCAATTTTTTCAAATAATTCTATTGGAGTTCAATAATTAATGAAAAGAGAATGCGTTATTGTTCCAACTACTATTTAAATAAATATTTTTAAGAAACAACCCATGCTTAGTTGAATACAGTCTTTCTAAATCATCTCTATTGGAATAGTCATCTTTGGATTTGGGATCTATATACTTGCAATAATAATTAACTAATATTATTATTGCAAGAGTAAGAAAGATATGGCTCAATGTAACCGACAAAAAAATATTTTCTCCAAGTAAAAGTTAAATTATTTCTTTACTCCTTATTTTAGATATTTGCCTGTTTCTTCGATTTCGCCTTTATTTAATTAGTAGTGAATATGAATATGTCGTATTATTTGTGAATAATTTCACTTAAACTAAACTGC
>NZ_NTZO01000675.1 GCF_002559405.1 Bacillus sp. AFS001701
GGAGTCTCTAGCCTTCGCACCTTTTTCCATAGGAGCCTTAGAACATCTTGATCAAAACAACGTTCGATTAATCTAATTTTATAAGCATTTAATATCTTTAATAGAAGTAGAATTTCTACATGGCTAAATCAATTCTCTTCTTTTCCTTCACTTCATGCCTATAAGAATACTATTTAATTAATTATGTGACAAGCAACTTGATGATTTTGCTCAGATATTTTTAATTCAGGTGCTTGTGTTTTGCAAATATCAATCGCGAAAGGGCATCTTGTGTGAAAACGACAGCCGCTTGGAGGATTGATTGGAGAAGGTACATCTCCTGTTAAAATGATTCTTTCTCTTTGATGTACCGGGTTCGGTACTGGAATAGCAGATAAGAGGGCACGTGTATAAGGATGCTGCGGATTTTCGAATATAGATTTTTTATCGGCAATCTCAACAATTTTACCTAAATACATTACCATTACTCGATCAGAAATATGTCTTACTACACCTAAATCATGTG
>NZ_NTZO01000676.1 GCF_002559405.1 Bacillus sp. AFS001701
TTTGTAATGTGGCTTCCAACCATTATTAAAGCGGCACCTAATATGAATATTGTCAGCACTGGCTGGTTGTCGTCTGTACCTTATGGTTTAGCGGTTATTTTAATGCTGGTTTCATCGTATTTCTCTGACAAAACCTTAAATCGTGGCGCCTTTGTTTGGCCATTCCTATTAATTGGAGCGGTTGCCTTTTATGTCTCTTATGCAATTGGAGCAAATCATTTCTGGCTTTCCTTTACCTTGTTAGTGATTGCCGGTGGTGCAATGTATGCTCCATACGGTCCGTTCTTTGCGATTATACCAGAAATTTTACCACGAAATGTGGCTGGAGGAGCGATGGCTCTTATTAACAGTATGGGTGCATTAGGTTC
>NZ_NTZO01000677.1 GCF_002559405.1 Bacillus sp. AFS001701
GAAAAGGAACCTTGGTTTGAGCCATACAAAATCTATACGTTGGAAATTTCCCAAAGAAAAAGTATTCGAAAATTAATCGTAAAATTAGAGATGTTAAAGATTCAAACAAATGAGGAAAAGAGAAATGAATTCTTATATGAATTAGATCGGCGATTATTTGACTTAAATCCGAATAGAATTAGAAATAGAAAAACGAGCCCGAATTAAAGGCTCGTTTGCTTATTTTTTATAAACTTTTACAGTAACTGTTTTAACTCCCCATTTTTGGGCATTTTTCTGACTTGGGATAAATACATCAATTTTATTTCCTTTTAGTGAACCGCCAGTATCTCCAGCAATTGCATAGCCGTAGCCTTCTACATATACTTTAGAACCTAGTGGAATTACTTTTGGATCCACAGAAATAACTTTTGCTTTTGGATTCTTTTTTAAATCTATACCAGTAGCCGTTTTACCACTACATCCTTTACAGCTACCAGTGTAAGCTGTAGCTTTCATTTTAATTACTTTATAAGGTGTAGCAGCTTTTTTAGCTGTAGTTTTTTTAGTCGTTGTCGTTTTTTTCTTAGTTGCAGGTTTAATTTGCAATACTTGATTTACTTTAATTAGGTCTGATTTTAAATGATTCCAAGATTTAATCTGAGAGACTGTTACCTTTTGTTTTTTTGCGATAGCAGATAAGGTATCTCCAGATTTAACTTTATAAGTTGCTGCGTATGTATTTGTCGTAAATCCCATTGTTAGAATAACAGTAGTAACAAAACATGTCATTAATTTTTTCATATTTCCCGCTCCTGTCCATCTTCTATGTATAATACTTTACCATGGGAATGTGACAGTAAGATTTCAGTAGTTTTATTTTATGTTACAAATATATTACCTTTTTTTATAATTTTCTATAAATTCTGCATAATAGTTACAGTTTATTTCGACATACTTCCAATTTAAGAATGTTCGTCGCTGAATTATAAGCCAAGATGCTTGATTTTAAAGGGCTGAAGAGATTAATTGAAAAGTTAATAGGGAGAAAGTTAAACAGTAAAAACTTTTCAATAAGGTAATAAATAGTATAGAAAAACATACTTTTTTAGGACAATTGAGATGGTTTTTATTAATTTAGAATTAAAAACTATGTAACAATTAGTGAAGTTTTGTAATATTTACTGTAAATTTAATGTTATAC
>NZ_NTZO01000678.1 GCF_002559405.1 Bacillus sp. AFS001701
ACTAAAGCATGCGTTAGTTTCATAAAGGGATTTTAATATTCAACAAACATTAAAATTGAAATGGGTGTAAAAAATAATGCAAAATAAAAAAACTAAGATACACATTTTATTTGGTTTGTTCACTTGTTATAGGGAATATTCCAATTGGTGGAATTTTTAATAGAGAAGCAAATGTGCCTAAAATACTTTTTACTATCTTTACTTGGGGAGCATTAATCTTTGTAACATTATTGATTACACAAAAATCGATATTTGCTAGAAAAGTTTTTGAAGGAGATACCTCTATCCTTATAAAAAAAGGACGTATACAATGGGAGGAGCTAAAAAGAAATCGATTAGATATTGATGAACTTCTCCAATTACTTAGGGCTAAGAAAACTTTTTCGGTAAATGAAGTAGCCTATGCGATATTAGAAAATGATGGTACAGTCAGCGTACTTAAAAAATCAAATTTTTTAAATCCTACAAAGCAAGATTTAAAAATTAAATTAGAAGTAGAGTTCCTTCCTTTAATCATAATAAGTGATGGTCAGATTCGAATACGAGCTCTTCTAGATATAAATAAAGATGAAAATTGGGTACATAATTTGCTTTCTGATGCGAACCTATCGTTAAAACAAGTTTGTTTTGCAGAGTGGGATTCGAAGAAATTGTATATTCATACTTATTAAATATAAAAAATGAACACTGATTAGTACTAATTGGACTATGTTTTGTAAGAGAATATATGATAGAAGGTTAGAAAGGATACTTCTAATGTGAAGTATCCTTTCTAACTTTCATCAAACAATTGACCAATAGATTATTAATAAAAAAGCAGATTTACAACTCATGATCATATTCAACTAAAGCATGCGT
>NZ_NTZO01000679.1 GCF_002559405.1 Bacillus sp. AFS001701
AGAGATATTTTTATTTTGAAGTAACTCAGAATTTGAGCTTTTACTTCTTGTACAAACTAAACTTTGGAAACTAAATATTGCAAACAAGCACGAGATTAAAATAGCATGTGTTAATGCAACATAAATATTTAGGTTTGTAAAAACGATAACCGCTCCACAAATTACTTGAAGAGTAACTAGAATTAAAGATACAAACCATCCAAAATAAATGCCACGTTCATTACGATAGTATTTATAAGCATGTACAAAAGCAATAATTACCCAGACGAATAAAAGAAAAGCAGCGAATCGATGCCCCATTTGAATCCATTCATGAACTTGTGTAGGAATTCCATTGTTTGCTTTACTGCATAGTGGCCAGCTAGGACAAGCTAAGCTAGCATTTTCGTGGCGAACAAGTGCGCCCGTATAAACAACTAAGTATGAATAAATCCATAAACCGTAAGTATGAAATTTCATTCTTTTTCCGACATAAAAAGAATTTTTTTGATAATTGCGATCACGTTCAAAAATTAATAAAGTTAACATGACTACAGCAGCAAAACAAATTAGAGAAATACCAAAATGAATTGCTTTTACAGCTGGGATTTGACCCCAAACAACTGCGGCTGCCCCGATTAATGCTTGAGCAACTAGAAAAATACAAGAAATGATTGCTAAAAACTTTGTTTCTCTTTTATGAGGAATGACAATCCAAGCAAGCACTGCTAATAATAAAACAAATATCCCAGCAAGGCCTGATGCTGCACGATGAGATAATTCAATCACAGTTTGAATAGTTAGATGATCAGGAATGATTTGACCTTTACAAAGGGGCCATGATCTTCCACAACCGAGTCCAGAATTAGTCTTTGTTACGAGAGCACCGCCCAATAAAACAATTAAAAGAATGAATGAGGTAATTAACGATACCCCTTTTAAAACACGTAGCAAGTATATCCACCCACTTTTATAAAATAATAATAATTTTAAAATTTAATTATTAAAAAAATTATTCTGTAAATAATACTTCTATATCATATAAGATTACGACACAAAATTCAAAGG
>NZ_NTZO01000680.1 GCF_002559405.1 Bacillus sp. AFS001701
GTAATAGGCAAGCCCGCGGTTGGTATAGGCCATATATTGTTTCGGATCTAATTTTATTGCTTTGTCAAAAGTAGAAATAGCCACATCGTACATTTGTTTATCCAGATAGACAAGCCCAAGGTTACTATATGATGTTGCATAATCAGGTTTTAATTTTATCGACTCATTTAAGTCAGAAATAGCTCGATCATACATCTGCATATTGTAGTAGGCAAGCCCCCGGTTGCTGTATGGCTTATATTCTTTCGGATTCAATTCAATCGCCTTATTGTAATCAGAAATGGC
>NZ_NTZO01000037.1 GCF_002559405.1 Bacillus sp. AFS001701
AGATACATAATTATTTGGGTATTTATTTACTTTTAAGGAGGAAAAAAGTATGGAAATGAATGACAATTCTAACATTGCAAAGTGCCCGTTTAATCATGGTAGCACTACTACTCCGAAATCAGCTGGTACAGTAAATAAAGACTGGTGGCCAAACCAGTTAAATTTGAACATTCTACATCAGAATGATAGAAAATCTAACCCTATGGATGAAGAATTTAATTATGCAGAAGCATTTAAAAAGTTAGACTATCAAGCGCTTAAACAGGATCTTCACAATCTAATGACAAACAGTCAAGATTGGTGGCCTGCTGATTATGGACATTATGGTCCATTCTTTATACGTATGGCATGGCACTCAGCAGGTACATATCGTACAGGGGATGGCCGTGGTGGAGGAGGAACTGGTACACAGCGTTTTGCTCCACTTAATAGTTGGCCTGACAACGGTAATCTTGATAAAGCCCGTCGACTGCTTTGGCCGATTAAGCAAAAGTATGGTAATAAAATTTCTTGGGCTGATTTATTTATACTAACAGGTAATGTTGCTATTGAATCAATGGGCGGTAAAACATTTGGTTTTGGAGGAGGTCGCGAAGACGTTTGGCATCCAGAAGAAGACGTCTACTGGGGTAATGAAACGGAATGGCTAGGGGATAAGCGTTACACTGGTGATCGTGACCTTGAGAATCCACTGGCTGCAGTTCAGATGGGTCTTATCTATGTTAACCCAGAAGGACCAAATGGTAATCCAGATCCTGTAGCAAGTGGTCGTGACATACGCGAAACCTTTGCTCGTATGGGAATGAATGATGAAGAAACAGTTGCACTAATTGCTGGAGGACATACCTTTGGTAAAGCTCACGGCGCAGGAGATGCTGCCCATGTTGGTCTAGAACCAGAAGCAGCTCCGATTCATTCTCAAGGATTAGGCTGGCTAAGCACACATGGTACTGGTAAAGGTCGAGACACTATTACTAGTGGTATTGAAGGTGCGTGGACTGCGAACCCAACAAAATGGGATAATGGTTACTTTGACTTATTGTTTAAATATCAATGGTGGCTTACTAAGAGTCCAGCAGGTGCGTTTCAGTGGCTTGCTGTAAATCCTGAAGAAAAGGATCTTGCTCCAGATGCAGAAGATCCAACCGTTCGTGTTCCTACCATGATGACTACTGCTGATATGGCATTGCGTTTTGACCCTGAATACGAAAAGATATCCCGTCGTTTCCATGAAAATCCAGAAGATTTTGCTGATGCATTTGCACGTGCGTGGTTTAAACTAACGCACAGAGATATGGGGCCTCGTTCAAGATATTTAGGTCCAGAAGTCCCTGAAGAAGTTCTAATTTGGCAAGATCCTATCCCTGCCTCAGAATATGAAATAAATGATGCAGAAGTTGAAAAAATCAAATTAATGATCCTAGATACAGAACTTACTATTAGCGAGTTAGTAAATACAGCTTGGGCTTCAGCAAGTACTTTCCGTGGCTCAGATATGCGTGGCGGTGCAAATGGAGCTCGAATTCGACTAAATCCACAGAAGGATTGGGAAGTAAATCAGCCTGACCAACTTGCAAAGGTACTGAATGTATTAGAGAGCGTTCAAAACCATCTGCACAAGAAAGTCAGTATGGCTGACTTGATTGTACTTGGTGGTAGTGCCGCAGTAGAAAAAGCTGCACAAGATGCAGGTTTTGATGTAAAAGTTCCTTTTACTCCAGGACGTGGCGATGCGATACAAAAGCAAACAGATATAGAAAGCTTTGCAGTGCTAGAGCCTATAGCTGATGGTTTCCGAAACTATCAAAAGAAACAGTATAGTGTAAATTCAGCAGAGCTATTAGTAGATAAGGCACAATTGTTAGGCCTAACTGCCCCAGAAATGACTGCACTTATAGGCGGTATGCGCGTACTCGGTACAAACTATAATGGCACACAACACGGAGTATTTACTGACCGAGTTGGTACACTTACTAATGATTTCTTTGTTAACTTGCTAGACATGGGAATTGCGTGGACACCTGTAGACGGAGACGTATTTGAAGGCCGTGATCGCAAGTCCGGTGAGAAAGTACGTACAGCAACTAGTGTTGACCTAGTGTTTGGTTCAAATTCAGTGCTACGTGCAATAGTAGAAGTGTATGCTCAAGACGATAACAAAGAGAAGTTTGTGCGTGACTTTATAGCTGCATGGGTTAAGGTCATGAATGCAGATCGCTTCGACCTTAGATGAAGAAATATACAATAGAAGTTAAATAATATGAGGTAAATTAATATCCTTCCTGATTAAACAGGGAGGATTTTTCTCGGTATGCATAGCAGATTTAATGGAGCAATCCCAAGTTAAGTCGAGAGTATCCATAGTGGAAATGAAATAAAATGTAAATGTTGTTTAAAAAAAGAATGAAATTATTGCTTGTTTATCACTCTGTAAACTTAAGTTTTTGTATATTGTCTACAAATAAAAGGCCGTCATATAGACAGCCGTTTTGGGTTGTAAATTAAGTTATAGAGCTTATTGAAAAATACATTCCTATTTAAGCTGATTTTTTTCGATCATTTGGCAGCATAAAAGCTACTAAACCTAATAGTGGTAGGAAGCTACATAAATTCATTACGAAATTAAGGCTAGTTGCATCGGCAATGACACCTAACAGTACTGCTCCTAAAGCACCCATTCCAAATGCTAAACCAACTATTAATCCACTTACTAAACCAACTTTACCAGGAACGAGTTCTTGAGCGTAAACAACAATTACACTAAAGGAACTTGAACTAATGATCCCAATTAAAAATAATATAGGAATAACTGCAAGCAAAGAGATATGAGGTAATAATAAGGCTAATGGAAATGTACCAACTAATGAGAATAAAATCATATTCCGTTTTCCGAAACGATCAGCAAGCGTTCCACCTATAAAAGTACCAATTACGCCTGCAACCATAAAGATAAATAAATATAACTGTGTGCTTTTAATTGATAAACCATAACTTTTAATTAAGTAAAACTGATAATAATTACCTATGCCTGCAGAGTACCACGAACGTGCAAATGTAATAAATACTAGCAATATAATAGCAAATTTTACTGCTGATGTAATTTTGATTTGTTCACCTGAAGGCTGACCTTTACTTTTTAATTTAAACGGATTTTCTTTCAGTTTATTTCGGTACCATGTAGATACGTAAATTAATACACATATTCCTATAGCAGCTAAGATTGTAAACCATGCAGCACCTTTTTGTCCTAGTGGTACGAAAATTAGCGCTGTAAAGATTGGTGCAAGTGAGTTCCCTGTATTTCCGCCTACCTGGTAGATAGCTTGTGAGAGTCCTCTTTTTGATCCAGACGCTAAAAAGGCTACTTTTGAGCCTTCTGGGTGGAAGATGGCAGAACCTATACCAATTAATAGAACCGATAATAATACAATAAATAAATTAGGTGCAAATGCTAGGCAAAGCATTCCCAATAAACTGGATGCCATTCCAATCGGTAGGAGAAATGGTGAAGGCTTTCGATCGGAAAAAATCCCAAAAACGGGTTGCATTACAGAGGAAGTCATATTTAGCGCAAAGGCTATGAATCCAATTTCTGTATAAGTTAAATTCATTGTCTTTTCTAAAATTGGAAATATGGCTGGTACAACTGCTTGCATTGAATCATTTAATAAATGGCCTAAACTGATTGCAAATAAAATTTGATACATTGTTGACTGATTAATAACCTTTGTATTAACTGCTGGTTGCATAATATCCTCCTTTCTTATTGACCTATCTATCATAAACTAATCTTCGGAAAATTTACACAATATTGCCTTACACACTTTTCATTAAACTTTCTACTCATTTATAATAGAAGAAAAGATTTAAATTGCATTTAATAAATTGCTATGCTAAGTAAATTTTTAAAGATGATAATTAATAATCAGAAGGGAGTGTAGAATGGACAACTATTCAACAGAGTTAATGAGATTTTTTAAAAATCATATAAATAATGAAAATCGGCCCGCAATGGAAGCTTATATGAAAAATAGATTTACATTTTTAGGAATTAAAGCACCAGAAAGAAATGCACTGTTTAGACAGTTTCGAATGAGTAATGGTGAACCACCAAATTTAGAATCAATAATCGATATTTGGAGCCTAGAAGAAAGAGAATTTCAATATATTGCATTAACATGTTTAGATCGCCAGTATAAAAAAGCAGATCTCGAACGGATTAAATTATATGAACAACTAGTAGTCGAAAAATCTTGGTGGGATACCGTTGATACAATTGCCGGACGATTAATTAGTTATCATTTTTTAATCTATCCAGAATTAATTGATGAGTACACTAATAGGTGGGTCTCTTCAGATAATATGTGGCTGAATAGAGTAGCGATATTATTTCAAATGAAGTTTAAGGAGAAAACGGATCAGGAACGTTTATTTCATTATTGCCATCTACTCAAAGAAAGCAAAGAATTTTTCATTCAAAAAGCAATAGGTTGGGCATTGAGAGAGTATTCGTATATCAATCCTAAAGAGGTTGAATTATTTATTAATCAAACAAATTTATCACCTTTAAGCAAAAGGGAGGGATTAAAATATATTGATAAATTAAAGGAATAGATTTGTCGATTTTCCGGGAAATAACCGATATATTCTATTTTATATGAAAAATACTATTAATTTAAGTAAGTTGAGACATTAATATGAAAAGGTTATAATAGGTGCATTATTGTTTTTTCAATCAAGTCGTGTTATTTAAATTTGAGTTATGTACAAAATAACTAAATGAAAAAAGTTCAAAGGAGATTTAGTGTTCATGAAATCTACTTTTAATAATATGATGAAATTATGTCTTAGTATAAGCTTAATTAGTAGCTTCTTTATTCAAAAAACTGTACACGCAGACGAAATAAGTCTATTTAGTGATAAGGCCATTTCAATTTTGGCTGATAGTGGGGAAGTAATTTATAGTAAGAACGCAAATAAAGTTGATTTCCCAGCTAGCACAACTAAAATAATGACCGCAATGGTTATGATGGATCATTTAAAAGAGAATGATAAAATCCAAATGACAAAAAGGAGCATCCAAGAAGAAAAAAGTAATTCCCAAATTCTTTTTTCTCAAGGAGAAGTTTTAGATCGAAATACAGCAGTAAAAACAATGATGATTTTAAGCGCGAATGATTTAGCATATGCTATAGGTGAACGAGTTGGCGGAAATATGGACAACTTTGTAAAAATGATGAATGAAAAAGCTAAAAAGATTGGCGCAAATCACACAAATTTCATGAATCCTAATGGTCTTCACAATGTAAATCATTATACAACCGCACATGATTTAGCTTTAATTACAAAAGAAGCTTTAAAATACCCATTAATTATTAAAGCAATGGGTACAAAAGATGCTCGTATTAGTACATCTAAGCAAAAGAACGTATATATTTTTAATCGTGGAAAAATGTTTAAAAATCCTTACTTTTATGCAGGGAAAACTGGATATACTGATTCTGCTAGGAATACTTTAATTGAAATAGATAAAAAAGACGGCCAAATGATTATTAATATTTTATTACGCTCATCAAAACCCCAATATCTACAGGATATTAAGTTATTAGATTCTTATGCATTTTCAAGAATTCATAAAAAAACGCTTATAAAACAAGGTGATTGGCAGAGAGAATTAAAAATTAGAAAGGATCTAATTCAAACAAAGATACCAAACGATTTATCCTTTTTAACTGCACTAGGCTCGAATGCAAATTACGATATTAAAATAAAACCTTTAAATGCTATAGATAAGTCATACAAGGAAAATGGAATTTCAAAAAATCAAAAACTGGGTAGAGTTGAAGTATGGACGAATAGCGAAGAACTTTTCAGTACTGAGTTATTAGCTGCTAAATCATATGACCGACCGACAATCCTTTCTATGAATACATTTATCATTGCAGGCTCGGTAATTTTACTTTTGGTGTTAATATATTTTATTACAAAACCAAAAAGGAAAAGAGAATATATGTAAAAAAAAGGCGAATCGTATTTTTTACGTTTCACCTTTTTTCATTATAGTAAGATTAGTTTTAAAATTTGATAGAAAATTGCAGCCACTGTTGCTGAAATTGGAATTGTAATAATCCATGTTATTACCATACGTTGAGCAGTACCCCAGTTTACGTCTTTAACACGTTGAGCAGAACCTACCCCCATAATAGAAGAAGAAATTACGTGAGTTGTACTTACTGGTAAATGTAAAGCAGTAAATGTGAAAATAATAGCTGCTGATGATAAGTCAGCTGCTGCACCATTTATCGGGCGGATTTTCATGATTTTTCCACCAACAGTTTTAATAATTTTCCATCCACCAACTGATGTACCAATAGCCATTGCCATAGCACAACCGATACGTACCCATAAAGGAACATCAGCACCTGCTGGTTCAATTTTTGCGGCAATTAAAGCGATCATGATAATTCCCATTGCTTTTTGTGCATCATTTGTACCGTGAGTAAATGACTGTAAAGAAGCAGTGAAAATTTGGACTAATCTAAAGCCTTTATTAGTTTTCGATAGGTTAGAACGACGGAAAATAGCTGCTAAAATTGTCATAACGATAAAACCAAGCGTAATTGCAATAACTGGAGAAATTAATAAAGCTTCGATAATTTTAATAAAACCATCCGCCTCTAAAACGCTAAATCCTTTTGCAGAGACAGCAGCACCAGCAATTGCACCTATGATTGCATGAGAAGAACTACTTGGAATACCAAAATACCAAGTTAATAAGTTCCAAAATATACCGCCTAATAAAGCCGCAATTACGACAACTAGTCCATTTGAACCTTCAATCGTAATCGGATCAACGATACCAGTTGTAATCGTTTTTGCAACACCTGTAAATGTAATCGCACCAATGAAATTCATTATTGCAGCTAATAAAATAGCAGTACGAGGTTTCAATGCTTTGGTTGAAACTGACGTTGCAATTGCATTTGCAGTATCATGAAATCCATTAATAAAGTCAAACAAAAATGCAAAAATCACGATTAAAATCGTAAGTAAAAATAAATGCTCCATTTTATGACTCCTTACGCATTTCGCATGATAATTTGCTCAAGTGTGTTTGCTACATCCTGCGCACTATCAGCTACAGATTCTAGATTTTCATAGATTTCTTTATACTGAATAATTTTAATTGGATCTTTTTCATTCATAAATAATTGTTTAATTGATGTACGTAATAGCTCATCACACTGAGACTCGTAATCCTTAATTTTAATTGCATGAACACGGATTTCTAATAATTTTTTATTTGAAAGTAATTTAACTGCAAGTAAAATTTCTTCAACAGCTTTTTGAAGAATATCAACGAATTTAACCATATATTCATCAGCAGAAGTGATTGAATACATTTCAAATCGTGCTGAACAATGTTCAAATCCATCTAATACATCATCCATTTTCATTGCAAGTTGTAAAATATCTTCTCGCTCAATTGGAGTAATAAAAGTTTTGTTTAATTCAACGATTAAAGAGTGAATAAACTTATCACCTTTTGTTTCATATTCTTTCATTTCTTCTTGAAACTTTTTTAAGTCGCTTGCATTTTTTATTTTAAAATCAACGTAATACCTTGATGATACGTGCAAGTTCTCAGCAATACCTAAAAGCTTTTCAAAGAATACATCCTTTTTTTGTCCAAAAAACATTATGATTCCTCCAACTAAAACATATAATTTATTATCACCTTCACATTTGTCAGTTAATTTTAAAATGTCAGAAACTATGTAAAAATGTCGAAAAAAGTAAAGGTCACGTTAATAATAATAATTGGTTTTTGAAATTAATCAATTAAAAACGTTTAATTAATTTACAAATTTACAATATCTTTACATTCCCTTAACAAAGTTAATATTTCGATTCCTACACTAGTTAATATTAATAATAGTATTCACAGAAATATTGACTTTATGTGAGATTTTAAATTAGCATTAGATTATACGTTTAAACTATTGGACTTAAAAAGGATGTGATAATTTTGGAAAGTACATATAAAGCATCTGAAATAACACAATTAGTAACTAGGCAAAAAGCATTTTTTCAGTCTGGATCAACTAAAACTTCAAATTTTAGAATTGAACAATTAGAAAAATTATATAAATCAATAGTAGAGAACGAAGAAGAAATAAAAATAGCCTTAAAAAAGGATTTAAATAAGTCAGATTTTGAAGCCTATATGACTGAAATTGGATTTACTTTAAAAGAAATATCCGAAGCAATCAAACAGATTAAAAAATGGATGAAACCTAAAAAAGTTAAAACTCCGATTACGCATATTGGGACAAAAGGATATATTTACAGAGAACCGTATGGAGTAACATTAATTATCTCGCCTTGGAATTATCCTTTTCAATTAACGATGGCTCCATTAATTGGTGCAATAATTGGTGGAAATACTGCTATTATTAAACCATCAGAATTAACGCCAAATACATCTATCATTATTAATAAAATAATTAATGAGAATTTTGATAAAGAATATATTGCGGTAGTTAATGGTGGAATTGAAGAGAGCACGATATTATTACAACAAAAATTTGATTTTATCTTTTTTACTGGCAGTGTCCAAGTTGGAAAAATTGTAATGGAAGCAGCAAGTAAAAATTTAACGCCATTAATACTTGAATTAGGTGGGAAAAGCCCAACAATTGTACACAACGATTCGAAGATCCAACTAGCTGCAAAAAGAATTGTTTGGGGGAAATTTACAAATGCAGGACAGACATGTATAGCTCCAGATTATATTTATGTCCACAAATCAGTAAAAAAGGATTTTATTGATGCATTAAAGAATGAAATTGTTCAATTCTATAGTGATAAGCCTTTGTTAAATAATGATTATACAAAGATCATCAGTGATCGCCATTTTAACCGTTTAGTTGGATTTTTGAATAATGGTGAAATCCTACATGGTGGGGAATTTGATCAATCATCTCATAAAATAGAACCGACTGTGATTTCTGATCTATCTTGGGATTCACCAATTATGTCTGAAGAAATATTCGGTCCCATTTTACCAATTCTTTCCTATGAAAATATAGATGAAGTAATCAATGAAATTAATCAACATCCTAAGCCATTAGCACTATACGTCTTTACAGAAAGTAAACAGATCGCTAATAAAGTTATTGAGAGAGTTCCATTTGGTGGTGGATGTGTAAACGACACTCTTTATCATATGGCGAATCCGAATTTACCTTTTGGTGGGGTAGGAGAAAGTGGTTCAGGAAATTATCATGGGGAGTACAGTTTTGCTGCTTTTACACATGATAAAAGTGTCCTATTGCAAACTACTAAAATTGACTTGAAAATAAGATATCATACAACAAAAAACGCTTTACGGTTTATTCGTAAATTGTTAAAATAAAGGTTAATTGTAACTTAGTTTCTTAGCTCCTTGAAAAAGGGGCTTTTTATATGTTGAAAATAATTTATACATTTTTACATAATAATAAAAATATTAATATAGATGGGACGCGAAAATGAAAAATATAATTGAAATTGAACAAGTCGGGAAAAATTTTAGTGAAAATAATGTGATTTCTCCACTTTCATTAGAAATTTATTCTGGAGAATTCTTAACAATCTTAGGACCAAGTGGTTGTGGGAAAACGACTTTATTAAGAATGATTGCTGGTTTTGAAGAACCATCGTCAGGTGTGATCAAACTAAATGGAGAAGCAATTAATAGTTTACCTCCATATAAAAGGGATATGAACTTAGTATTCCAACACTATGCATTATTTCCTCATATGAATGTTGAAAGAAATATTCAATTTGGATTAAAAATGAAAGGTATTTCGTTAGAAGAGCAAAAGGTCCGAGCTGACGAAGCGATGAGATTAACCCAATTAACTGAATTTAGAAATCGTAAACCTAGTCAGTTATCAGGTGGACAACAGCAAAGGGTTGCAATCGCTCGTGCAATAGTGAACAATCCAAAAGTCTTATTATTAGATGAACCACTAGGAGCACTTGATTTTAAGCTTCGTAAAGATTTACAAAGGGAACTGAAAAATCTTCAACGCGAACTAGGAATTACTTTTATCTATGTAACCCATGATCAAGAAGAAGCGATGAGCATGAGTGATCGAATCGTCGTTATGAATAATGGGAAAATCGAACAAATCGGCACACCAAAAGAAATTTATCAAAATCCAGCAAGCAAATTTGTTGCTACATTCATTGGTGAAAATAATTTCTTTGATAAAGGTGTGAAAGAAATTGCAGTTAGACCAGAAAATATTAAAGTTTCTCATGCAACAAATGAGAATAATCCTTATTCAGGCATAATAAGGGATGTAGAATTTGTTGGGACTCTAAATAAAATTTTTATTGATTTACATAAACATGAACAAACGATTATTGTCTATCAAATGCCAGATCAAACAAGTTTTAATAGAAATGATAAAGTTGAGATTAGTTGGAAGTCGGAAGATGAGGTGATTATGTATTGAGAAATGAAAAATACATAATTGCACCTACGATTATCTGGCTATTAGTTTTTTTTCTAGTACCTTTATTATTAATTTTTGGTTTTGCACTTATGAAAAATGGTATGTACGGAGAAATTGAAAAAACATTTACATTAGAAAATATTGTAAAAGTTTTTGACCCACTTTATTTAAAAGTTTTATGGACAACTTTTTGGATTGCTTTAGTAACTACAATAATAACTCTTTTGATTGGATATCCTTATGCATATACGGCTACAGTTGTAAATGAAAAATGGCAGAGGATTTTACTATTATTAATCACAATTCCATTTTGGATAAATTTCTTAGTGAGATCATATGCATTAATTGTTATTCTTCGTTCAAAAGGGATTATTAACACATTATTAATCCAGCTTGGGATTATAAAAGAACCATTACAACTACTTTATAATACACCATCAGTCATAATGGGAATGGTCTATACATTATTACCATTTATGGTGTTACCGATCTTTGTTGCCATTGAGCAATTGGATAACCGAAAGTTGGACGCTGCTAATGATTTAGGAGCTACTCCATTTCAAACCTTTATTTATGTAACTCTTCCATTAACGATGAAGGGGATTTTTGCAGGTAGTATTTTAGTTTTTGTTGCTTCATTTGGAATGTTTGTCGTTTCTGATGTTATGGGTGGATCAAAAGTTGCTTTAATCGGAAATGTCATTCAAAATCAATTTTTAGCAGCAAGAAACTGGCCATTTGGTTCCGCACTTTCAATATTCTTAGTCATTACTTCAATCGGTTTAATAGGACTTTACTATTTAGCTACAAAAAATATTGGTGCTGATAAAAGTAGAGGTGAAAAATAAATGAAAAAACCTATACTTATTGGATTTTCAACAATTATCTTAATTTGTTTATATTTACCAATCTTGATATTAATCTTATTTTCATTTAATAAATCAAAGATTAATGCACACTGGACTGGATTTACGTTTGATTGGTACTTAAATTTATTTCATAACCCGCAAGTTATTGATGCCTTTATGAATAGTTTATTTATTGCAATTGTTACGACAATCCTTTCAACAATTCTTGGTACTATTTGTGCACTTGCCTTACATAAGCATAAATATAAATTTTCAAATCTTATTAGTGGGCTAGTTTACTTACCAATTGTCGTTCCAGATATTTTAATGGGACTTTCATTACTAATATTATTTACTAATTTCCATATTGAATTAGGTAGTATCACAATTATTATTGCCCATGTCACTTTTTGTATTTCATATGTCATTATTCTTTTAGCAGCTAGACTTTCAGGAATGTCATCTGATTTAGAAGATGCTGCAAGTGATCTTGGTGCTACACCATGGCAGACATTTAGATTTGTAACTTTACCAGCGCTTATGCCTGGAATTATTGCTTCTGCACTTTTATGTTTTACATTAAGTATTGATGATTTTGTCATTAGCTTTTTTGTTTCAGGACCAGGTTCAACTACATTGCCAATTTATATTTATGGAATGGTTAAAAAAGGTGTAACTCCTGAAATAAATGCAATTTCTACGATTTTAATTGTTACAATTATTTTCTTAATGGTAATTTCTGAAGTTTATCGTACCAAAGGTATTAATAATCAAGAAAAATCAGAGAGAAAATCTTATATCGTTTAAGAGTGCTAGTACTCTTTATTAGTCAGTTCCACTTAAAAACGAATCTTTTGATTAGAATTCAACTAAGGCAAACTGGATTTATGTGCCAAATTTTAAGGAGGTAGTCAGTAGGCATTATGAGTATATTTAAAAAAACTGCTACAATAATGGTTTCTTTAGGCTTAGTAAGTTTACTTTTATCTGCCTGTTCAGTTGGAAAAAAAGAATTAAATATTTATAGCTGGGCAGATAATTTTGACGAGAAGGTTTTAGAATCATTTGAAAAGAAATATGATGTTAAAATTAATTATCAAGTTTTTGCAAGTAATGAAGAGTTGTATGCAAAACTAAAAGCTGGTGGTTCGAATTATGATGTAATTCAACCTTCAGATTATATGGTAAAACTAATGATTCATCAAAATATGTTGGCTAAATTGGATAAAAGTAAAATGCCAAATTTAAATAATATTTCACCAGAATATACAAATCAAGAGTTTGATCCAAAAGGTGACTATTCTGTTGTTTATACTGGGGGAATAACGGGGATTGCCTATAATCCAAAATATGTAAAAGAAGATATAGATAGCTGGGATGATCTATGGAACCCAAAATACAAAGGTCATGTAACTTTACTTGATGACAATAGAGAAGTATTTGGAATGGGATTAATTAAAAATGGTTATTCAAATAGCTCAACAAATGAAGACGAATTGCTAAAAGCTTATAACAATTTAAAAACATTAACACCTAATTTATTAGCATTCGACACAGATACGGTGAAACAAAAATTTATTACAGAAGATGCATGGATTGGTCAAGTATGGTCCGGAGATGCTGCTTATATTCAAAAAGAGCTTAAAGATATTAAATGGGTTGTACCAAAAGAAGGATCATCAAGATGGGCAGATACTTTAGCAATACCAAAAGATGCAAAACAAAAAGATCTAGCTGAAAAGTTTATTAACTATCTATATGACCCAAAAGTAAGTGCACAAAATTATGAGGCGATTGGTTATGCGGATCCAAATAGTAAATCAGGATCATATCATTCGGCAGAGTATAAACAAAATCCGTTTATTAATGTAACAAAAGAACAAACTGATGCAACCAACTGGATTAAAGACGTTGGGGACCAAACAGAATTATATGATAAGTATTGGACGGAATTAAAAACTGGCAAATAATATTCCAAACTAAAAAGGTTATCTCCTAGAGGTAACCTTTTTAGTTTGAGATTAATTTGTTTAATAAAAATCGAAATTGATCCCTTTCACTATGTGAAAGATTTTCGAATAAATTTAGCCACAATTCCTGACGGAAATTGAAGTTTTCTTCAATTAAACGTTTTCCTTCATCAGTTAATTCAAGCCATGTAACTCTTCGATCACGGCTATCTCTTTTTCGAGAAATTAAATGATTATTAACCAATTTATTCACAGCTGTTGTAATAGAACCTGAAGATAGTCCAATTTGTCTTCCAAGTTCAGAAGCAGTAAGTTTTTGATTTTTATATATTAAATATAAAAGCAAATATTTTGGTGGAGTTAAGGAGTTTTTTACTTCCTCATCAGTTTTTTGCCA
>NZ_NTZO01000681.1 GCF_002559405.1 Bacillus sp. AFS001701
TACAGTAAAGTAAGGGTTTTAATTTTTTTATTAGTGATAACATACAAGACATTAGGCAGCATTATGTGAATGTATATTTATTTACATAGAAGTACCTATTAATCTATGGAAATCCATCTTGTAGCTTTTACATTTATTGATGGATAACAACACCTGTACCAATTGGAACCATTGATGATAACTCAAGAACATCCTTATTGTACATTCGAATACAACCATGTGAAACAAAGTGACCAATTGTTGATGGATTATCAGTTCCATGAATTCCGTAATGTGGAGCTGATAGTCCCATCCATAGTACTCCAAAAGGTCCACCAGGATTTGGATCTTTATTAATAATTGTATAGGTTCCTGTAGGAGTAGGTGTAAGCATTTTTCCAACACCGATTGGGTAAGTTTTAAGCAGATTGTTGCCGTCGAAAAGTTTTAGTTGGCGGTTTGATGTAGAAATGTAGATCCAATTAGTCATTTTATCAGCTCCAGTTTTTAACCATAGTATGAAGAAAGTTTAATAGTTGTTAAATACAAGAATATGTAATTTAAATAGAAAAAATAGTAAGTTTCCATTACTTTTCTACTATTTCCTTA
>NZ_NTZO01000682.1 GCF_002559405.1 Bacillus sp. AFS001701
TTACCCTTTCATTCAATATGATATTTTCCTTCAGTTGCGGTAAAAATGCTCTCACAAGGAAGTCCGTTCCACCCGTAATTTCATACAGTTTTAAGTTGGGTGTTAAAAGTACAATTACTTCTCGTAATATAGCGGTAAATGATAGTTCTGGAAAACCCTCTATGCCAACTATTGTCTTTATCATATCAATTGCTCCTGAAGAGAGAGATTGCCCAACAGGATTAAATCTTAAAAAATTTTCCATTGAGTAATGATCAAATTTGTCAATTATAATCTCCCAATTTTTTGGGGGATTTTGATTGATAAACTCAATTACAGGATCAATTGCTGATTGGAGTAACTCTGTTGCTGTTTTCCCTTTTTCATGGGGGGCAACTGGATAGTTTAATATGTCTGGATTCGCCTCGTAATTTTTTTGATTTGTTAATACATTATTAATATAAATTAAATCATTTGGAGTACTATTAATAAATTC
>NZ_NTZO01000683.1 GCF_002559405.1 Bacillus sp. AFS001701
TATAACAAGAAACCAACCTATATTTGTGAGATATCTTGGACCAGAAAAATTAGAAAAGTAGGTTAATGTTACAATTAATAATCCAAACAAAATATACAAAGCAGAAATCAATTGTTTCATCATTATCTCCTTTTGCATTTTTATTATTTAATTTAAATTCAATAATGAACTCACAATTACCTTTAACTTTTTTGAACTCACTTTTTCTAGTAGTATAAAATCTCTGAAGTTAGATAATAAATCAGACAATTCCTTTTAGCAATATAGTTTATTCAATAAGGTGCTCCCTTAAGTTTTTAAATTTAATAGAGTTTTTTACTAGATTAGTAGTTTTTTAATAAATTATTCACTTGCCAAAATTAATTTTCTTGTTTTGCTATTATATATTTTGTAACTTACTTCAAAATTATGATCTTTTGTAACAGTCACCTTACAATAATATGGAACAGATCTCCCATAAGCATCCAGTTTAGGAATATCTCTAAAAGTAAATATTTCATCTGTATCTTGCATATCAAAGTCTGCTTCAGAAGTTCGGCTTGAACTATCAATTTCTATAACACATCTTCCGCTTACGACATNNATATTGTTTAAATACAACATATTTAAGACTTGGAAGAGTAAACGCTAAGAGTAAAACACCAAGTAATAAACATCCAATACTTTTACTGATCTTTACTAACGAGTATACTCGATCAATAAACATTGGCATAAATATAAAAACTGCTCCTAATATCAAAAACAATCCTACTATGAGCATAGAATAATAATTAAGGACCTGTTTATTTCTATTTATTCTTTGTGACGACAAATATAGAATAAGCCAACCATCAGCTCTCATCTTACTTTTTTTATTCCGCCAAACTTTATTGTAAAACAATATGTTCCACAGATCGAAGTGCTAAAATATAGTAAATTATTTATAACGCATGGTGGAATGAATAGCACTAGTGAAGGTCTATATAATAAAGTTCCATTAATCGTAATCCCTCAGAACGCTGATCAACCAATCATTGCAGAGCAAATAGCCAAGATTGGTGCAGGTAACTGATAGATGGGCCGATAAATTGGATGAGTTGCGTTTACACCATGCGGTCCACCCTTTATTAAAGCGAGTTTACTACCAGGAATGGAATCATATGTACGTTTTCCACT
>NZ_NTZO01000684.1 GCF_002559405.1 Bacillus sp. AFS001701
CTTTTAAAATATCAAACAAAAATAAGAATTTTAAATTCGTGTTTAAGAATGGTCTAAACTTTTTATCAAAAAATTTTTATCCCTAAATCAACCAAAATATACACTATTTCATCGAAGATATTATTTCTATAGGCAAGTAAAAAATGTTTAAGTAGAGCTGGTGATTGAAAGTCTATTATAAGTATGTTACTTTCAAACTTTTGCTGTTTTACTTCCTTATGGAACCTCTATGAGGAAGTTGCTTTCTTCTTTTTACTGTTTTACTTCCT
>NZ_NTZO01000685.1 GCF_002559405.1 Bacillus sp. AFS001701
TACAAACTTGATAAATATAATACTATGTAAGATTAAGAATAAAGTGTAAATAGTTAGAAAATACTATTGAAAGGTTTTTAATGTTCAGGGGGGATACTTTGTATAGTCAGGTCGTAAAATCTATACCCAATTTACTTACAATCGGAAATTTAGTTTGTGGTGTTCTATCCATTACGCTTAATATGAGTGGTTTAATAATGATATCCTCAATTTTTATCTTCATCGCTGCTATTTTTGATCTTCTTGACGGAAGGGTTGCAAGAAAACTAAAAGTGAATAGTGAATTTGGTGTAGAGCTAGATTCTTTAGCGGATATTGTAAGTTTCGGCGTTGCCCCTGCGCTTTTATTTCATTCTATTTCGGCACCATCAATTTTAACCTCACTTGCATTTATCCTTTTTCCTACGATGGGGGCATTAAGATTAGCAAAATTTAGTGCTAAACCAACCATAGGTTATTTTAAGGGTTTACCTATTCCTGCCGCTGGTTTACCTTTAGCTGGTATGGGAATGTTTTTTTATAGTAATGCATGGATTACTTTAATTCTTGCTTTTTTAATGGTTAGTCCAATCAGATTTAAAAAACTTTAACAACTTAATTTAAAATGCTATTACCTTTTGTTGAGGAAATAGC
>NZ_NTZO01000686.1 GCF_002559405.1 Bacillus sp. AFS001701
AATTTGATCTTTAATACTTGTTAAAGAAAGCCCTAGATTTGCAATTTTTTGCTTATCAACTTCGATTGATAAGGAAGTAGATTTTCCTCCACCTATCGAAACACTGTTTACTCCTTCAATTTTATTTAAAGCTGGTACAATTTCGTCATTTAAAGTTGATTCGATATTTGAACCATCTTTTGAAAACATAGAGATGTAATAAATAGGGAATGATCCGAACGAAAAACGGTCTACCTTTGTTGTTACATTTTCAGGTAAGCCAGCGTCCTTTAAACTCGTATTTATTTGTTGTTCAACATTATCCATATCCGTATTAAATGGAAATTCTAAATTAATAACAGAAACGCTTTCGAATGAAGAACTTGAAAGTGTCTTAATATCTTCGATTAATTTAAATATTTTCAAGTTTTGTCGTAATCTGCTCATTTATATCATCTGGTGCTGTACCAGGGGAAACAACTTGAACAGAGATTGCTGGAAATTCGATATTTGGAAGCTCTTCAACTTTTAATTTTGAATAAGAATATAATCCTCCAAATAGTAATAAAAACGAAATAATAAATATTGCTACAGAGTTTTTTAAACTAAACTTAGTTAAAAAGTTCATTAACTACCTTCCTTTCTATTGCTAGTCATAAAGTGATAAATAGTATAGTCCGAATTTTCAATCTTTTAATGGCGTTTTTTCTATCAGTAATAGAATGTTCATTTCAACTCTAGAATGCTCGTTTTAAAATTCAAGAGAAAGATTTTAAAATTTATACGATTTTCATGCTCAATCCTTCTAAAAATAATTAACATAGATTTTCATTTTTTGTGAAATGATAAGATGGCAAGAAATTGATTAATTTTAGGAGGTATGAAAATGTCAAAATCAAAAAAAGAAAAGGAACGATTTTGGAATGAAAGAAAGTCGAACCATCAGCCACATGATAAAGTAAAATCGTTTAAAGAATTGGACAAAGAAACAAAATAGCTAGCTCCTTTACTAAGAGTCATTGGTACCAGTTTTTTTCGTGAATATCACTTATCACATTTTCATTTGTAATCATAAAAAAAAGTCCCGTGATATACACGGGACCTGAGACTGATTTGGTTAAGAATTCTAATGAAATTCTAATAGAATCGAAATCTATGTAGTTCGAACCTTTTAAAATATGAATATAAGTAGAATCTACTATTTTTAAACTATTCTGCTGTTCTTACTATTTTATAATTTTTATGGTTTACGACTGTTAGCGGTTCCAGTTCTAAATCTCTGAAGTTTTCCATTATGGATATGTCAACAATGACAGAATTTTTATTAACCTTTTGTACTCTACCTTTCAACCCCTGTTTAAACTCAATGATATTTCCAGCTTCTGCAATTTTCATGAGCGTATCTCCTAACAAAGTTTTGATTTGACACCTTCTATAATGCATGAAAACGGTTTAAAGGTAAAGAGAAAATTTAAATTTTTTTACAATTTTGTCTTTTTTCATAAGAAATTATGTTTAAAAA
>NZ_NTZO01000687.1 GCF_002559405.1 Bacillus sp. AFS001701
ATTTAATATTTCAGTAGGAATTGTTTTATCGTTTTACATTTACTTAGACCAAAAGAGTGATCTAATTACAGTATTAAAGCAAGAAATAAAAGAAATAAAAATGAATGCTGCATCCCTAGGTCCAAATGATGACAATACTCAAAGAAAACATAAACGTAAAAATGTTTATTTTAATTATTTTTTAAATAATAATAATGGATTTGAAATCTATGATGAAACAGCACCCGGGTATACAAAGGATATAGAAAAAGTTTTAAAACAGATTAATCCAAATCATAATAAAGTCGTTATTAAACGAATTGATCCACATAATAAGGAAGAACTAAATTTAATGATTGCTGCAGAAGAGGTGTATGATTCATCAAATCATTACCTAGGTACAATCTATAGTGGGAAAGATTTATCGTCAGTTATTTATTTAATAAAGCAGTTTATCAGTATCTCATTTTTACTCTCAATTATCTTTTGTTTTATGGCATACTATTTCGGCAAGAAAATTACAAATCAGGCAATGGAACCAATTATTGCATCTTATAAAGAACAACAAGAATTTGTGGAAAATGCTTCACATGAACTAAGAACACCATTATCTGTATTACAAGCTGGTATTGATGTATTAAGCGTTGAACAAGATCGTCTATCTGATTTCGGAAAAGAAACTTTATCAGATTTAAAAAAGGAATTAAGTGATACACGTAATCTAGTTCATCAATTACTATTTCTAGCAAGACTTGATCATAAACAAATCGCCAAAGTTAATATTGAAGAATTCAGAATCGATGTCTTTTCGGAACAAATTCAAAAAGCATGGCAATATAAAGCATCAGAAAAAAAACAAATAATACAGTTATTAAATGAAGAAAAATTTATTGTTAAAACAAATCAAGAAAGTCTAAAACAATTGATTAATATCTTTGTTGATAATGCGATTAAATACTCAAATGAGGACCGAACCATATCATTAAATTACTACGTAAGATCAGAAAAAAAAGCAAACTATTTCTATTTTGAAATAAATGATAAAGGTATTGGAATTGAAAAAGAGCTACAAGAGAAAATATTTAATCGGTTTTATCGAATCGAAGAGCATAGGTCAAGAGATGAAGGTAATACTGGACTTGGGTTATCGATCGCAAAATCTATTATAGAGTCTTTAAATGGAGAAATTATTGTTAATAGCGAATTCGGTAAGGGTAGCAGTTTTAAAATTAAAATTCCGATTTCCAATTTGTTTCAAATTAAGACAAATATATAGAGATAAATTTTGAGGGAATTAGAGTTATATGGAGATTATTAAAAATTTTATTGATCTCATCTTGCATTTAGATCAACATTTATTAACCTTTGTGCACAACTATGGGGCAATAACTTATTTCATCTTATTTTTCATTATTTTATTGGAAACAGGACTTATTGTGACACCATTTTTACCAGGAGATTCATTAATTTTTACAGCAGGTGCCCTTGCTTCTTTACATTTATTAAACTTTTTTGGATTATTAATCCTTTTCATAATCGCAGCTAGTTTAGGTGATTCTTTAAATTATTTTATAGGTAAGAAATTCGGAAGTAAATTAAGTAAAAGTAAAAAAATAAATACAAAATACATTCATGAAACTGAAAACTTTTACAAACAAAAAGGTCCTAAATTTATTGTATTAGCAAGGTTTATTCCAATAGTTAGAACATTTGCACCATTTGTAGCAGGGATTGGAGAAATGAACTATTCAAAATTTATTTCTTATAACATTTTTGGAGCGACACTTTGGGTTGGTCTAATGGTATCAATTGGCTACTTTTTTGGAAATATTCCAATTGTAAAAAATCATTTTGGTCTATTAACGATGGGGTCATATTCGTTTCAATCATTCCAATATTCATCGATGTAATTAGAAAATTTATTAAGAAAAAATAAATTGAAGCAATTTA
>NZ_NTZO01000688.1 GCF_002559405.1 Bacillus sp. AFS001701
CTGTTTTGCAGCCTTTTTATTATGCAAACGTGGGGGATAGTCAAAACAGGATTAAAGACTAAATTAAAGAATATATATTATTTGTAGCAAAATATGAGAATTTGAAGGGGGAAACCATGTATTCAGTTCTATTTTTCGCAGTTGCAATTGTAATTGTAATTTTGATAATGCTAAATAGAAAGAATAAAAAGGTAGTATTATCACTGATAGTAATCCTAATTCTGTTGCTCTTAGGTGGTCTTTTAATTGTAAGGGATATTGTTCAAAATTTCGGGACTTAAAAAGTTCCAGAAGGGAATTATGCCGTACCCTTTTCATTGTAAAATTTAAGAACTCCTCAAATAAAATAAATTCTAATGCAACTAACGCATGCATT
>NZ_NTZO01000689.1 GCF_002559405.1 Bacillus sp. AFS001701
CTATCAGTATAAAATTATATAAATTTACTTATTTTGACACCTATTCTTTTACATAATGGGGGGATACTATGTTGAATAAGTTAAAACGGTTCTTAGTAGTACTTCTCATTTTTGTACTGTATCTTGGGCTGTCGTTGTTAGTTGGAAATTTTCTTTGGAGATTAGTTGAATCAATCAGATAAGTAGATAAAATAATAAAGGGTTTTATTACTTCTCCTTTGAATATAATTCATAAAGGAGAGTGAACTAAAATTTGGTGAAAATTTGTTTTATTATTGGTGCAATTTTTATACTTATTTCTGGAATACTTATAGGTGCGTTTCAAGCTCCAGAACAACAAAGAGTTGTAAAAGATGATTTTTTTAAGTTAGGGCACTTAAATAAGGATCAATTCTCCATCTGGTCAGGAGTTATTGGCATTTTTTTTATTTGTATTGGAGGACTAGTATACGATGTTAAATAATATTTTAATGACTTAATTCCAAACATAACTCAAATAGTATACTAGCTTTGAATATAATCGACATTTTTGTCGATTTTTTTTATTGTGATTATTTCAAAGTAGGTCAATATGATGATTAGTAGGGGCATAAATTAAATGAAGTAGAAATTATATTTGTTGTGGTAATTATTAGGAGGTGCAAAATTGAAGATCGTTTTTTTTAGAAATCTCAATAAAATTGAAACATATGCTGCAAATAGAAAACAAATAAAGTTGAATCTTCCTAGTAAAGAAGAGGCCAGTGTTATATTTGGCCTGACAAGGAAGTTTGAATTTGATAATCGTTGTGCAAGACCACCACAAATCAGCGGTACTGTTGTAGCTTCTGTTACTTGTAATAGAGACAAGGATATTAGAATTTATTTCTATCCAATCTCCCAAACTATTTATCCAGAGAAGGCGAAATCTCAATTTCATAATGATGTATTACCTAAACTTAAGAAATGGATTGATCATCAAGTGTCAAAACCAGAAACTGCAGTTTTAGGGATTGAAGAATTTATTATTGAATGGAATGGGAAAAATCATCTATTCCACCAAATTAAATTTTTATAAAATAGGTTTTAAAGACGGTAAAGTTTAATACCGTCTTTTTTATTTTTTGTAAGTATAATTCTTAAGATAACTTAAAAAAACGTAATTAAATTAAGTTTTTTAAGTTTTTTATGGA
>NZ_NTZO01000690.1 GCF_002559405.1 Bacillus sp. AFS001701
TTTTCTGCATTAAACCATTTCACTTTTCCATGTTCCATTTTATTACTCCTTATATTCATTAATATTTAGTAAATACCAATTAAAATGATTAATAGGAATATTCCATACGTTTTTATTACATTTAATTTTATTATTGTTGTTTTGTTTCATGTGTAGTGGTAGTGGAACTAGTCACCACTTATCTTTATGATTTAATAATGCTGCATCATCTTTTGCTTTTTTGCAATCATTTCAGGTCTATTATTGTAATTGATTGTAAGAGCTAGACAGACCCATTTGTTGATTTTGTTGTTGACCTTGTTGACTCCCCATTTGTTGTTGCATTTGACCCAAAACTTGATTTACTTGATTAAGTGTTTGTGTAGTCTGAGCATATTGAAGGCTTTGATTTAGAGCTTGAATTGCTTGTTGAATTGATTGCTGTAATTGTTGATCAGTTTGTTGCAATTGGTTTTGTGCTTGACTAGCAAATTGTTGAATTTGTTGCATTAATTGATTTTGTTGACCAGCTTGTTGACTAGCTTGTTGTAAAGGTGCTTGGTGTTGAATGTTACTTAGGGAACTTTGTAAGTGATTTAATTGAGATCTTAAGTCCGTTAATTCTTCAGCTACTTCAACGTTAACTGTTTTTTTAATTTCAGATTCGATGTGTTTCTTTTCTTGATTATTCATTTAAATGCCTCCATGTTAGATATGTAGAACCTAAAAGTTGGTCCCTTAAATAACATGCTCAATTTGATTATTAATATCCTAAAGAAATTTTATATTAAAGAATTTTTACTTTGTTTTTTACTACGAATATTTATTAAAAGAAATTATTAGTTTGAAAAGTGAAGCTGCATTATAATATATGG
>NZ_NTZO01000038.1 GCF_002559405.1 Bacillus sp. AFS001701
TCTGCAACCCATTTTGCCTTTGGATTTTTCATTTTATATTCAAATGCTAAAAAGTGAGAAGCAGGCCATAATGCTCGGCTATAAATTTTATGGTATGCACCATTTTTTCTTTCTATCAATTTAATTTCCTTAAGAGATTTTTTAATAAAGTCTTTCATTGATTTCCATTGTTTAAAACTACTAGCAGATGATATTTCCATTCGATTATTAATAAAACCATCCACCATTGCATTTTGTCGATAATCGGTTTCCCTTACCTTCGACATATTATTATAAATTACGTCTACCACTTCATTATTTTCGATAATACGCTTAGCCATTACAGTTCCACTTGTATCAACATAAGGTGGAAAACAATAAGAAATAATTAAAGAACGCGTCTCTCCATTGTAGAGCTTAAAATAAGGAAAATAGACGAAACTGTGTTTATTTACTTCTTCAATTACTTTTTCTCTCAATTCATTGCTATTGTTTATATATCTGTCTATAAATCCGTATTGTGCGTGTATTTTTCCTTTAATGAATTGTTGGATCGTGGGACTATTCGTTTCTCCTAGTAAAACATCAAGATGCTTCATGACTTCCAAACGTTCTTTTACATTAAACTCAAATGAATTTTTACGTCTTGAAACTGAGTTATCTCTTAAAACTCGATAATAAATTGCCTGCTCTTCTAATGGAACAATCTTTAAATGAAAATGATGCAAAGCAAATAATTTAGTAAAAAACACAACATCTTCTCCACTTTTTAAACCGAGTTCGTAACGTTGGGTTTTTACTTTCTTTGTTGGTATTAATTTACAAGCATTCATTGTTAAAACACTATTTAAATCAGTGTAAGTATAAATTTTAGTATCTAACGCTTTTTTAATTTGAGAGTTAACAGGATTATTAGGATTATTATTACCTTCTAGATCGACGTCCACAACTTGTGAAATGACAACAGATTCTTCATCAGCATGATTGAATAGTTTTTCAAGAAAGTTAGGTGAAATATAATCATCGTCATCCAAGAATGTAATGTATTTTTTTGATGCTTGTTGAATTCCCATATTTCTTGCAGCTGAAACACTAGCTTCTTCTGAATGAAGAATGTTGAAATGATTAATATCATGTTCCTTAATGAAATTCATCAATATCTCTTCGGTTAGATCTTTTTCTCCATTAATAATAAAAATCACTTCAAAATATTTTGGTGACAAAGTTTGATTTTTTAATGATTCAATACATTTTTTTATCACGTTTTCACCTTTGTATGTCGGGATGATTACGCTAATACCGTTTATTAATTTTTTAAAATGATATTTTGAAAATATTAAGTCTTCCGGGATTTCCTTATTCATTCGTTGGTAAATTTCGATCTTTATTCTTTCAATTTCTTCTAATCTTTGCTGAATTTCAAACTTGTTCAAAACTTACTCACCAACCTTATCTTTCTAAAAAGCCATCTTTTAGCTTTCCAATAAAACTGAATTAATCTGCCTAGCTTTGAGTGCATTACTTTTCGGTAACGTTCTTCCATTATTTGAATTTCATTTTCTAACTTTTCAATATACTTTATATTTTTATAATGCAGCTCTAACGCTGTTTCTTCATTAGTTAATAAGGTTAAGAACTGTTCATAAAACTGAGACTCTATGTCCAAATTATTTAAATTAGATTTAAACTTGTTTAATTTTATAAACCAATAAGGTATTTCTAATTCATTCTCAGTTGTTTCTGCATTTAATGAGTGAGTCCTTGGATCGATTGTCATCTTGATGAGTCCTTCCTAATAGCTTGAATACTTTATAATATGCCCTAAATAAGTAGTTTTTTTTCATGAAATGATGAATTAGAAATTTCTTAAGATAAAAAAAAGACAATCACCTTATCGGTAAATTGTCTTATGAAACATTTACTATTTTGAAATTAGAATTGGATTTGATTATCCCTTTTAAATTTGCGAGTTACATCTTCATATACTCCTGAACCAAACAACACACCTATTAAAATTAAAATAAATCCGACTACTTGAGTTAAAACAATTTTTTCACCTAAAAATAATACCGCACCAATAAGTGAGAAGAATGGATTTAGATTTAAAAATATAGCCGCCTCTGTTGTGCCAACCTTACCAAGAGCAAAATTATATAGCATATGCCCCATAGCTGTTGCAACAACTGCTGATGCAAAAAATACCGCCCAAATTCCTACTGAATGATGCACCATACTAGCCATTCCACCTGGTTCAAGTATTTGGCTTATTCCGAATAAAATAATCGAACCCATAACTAGCATATATCCAGTCATTAATCTTGGATCTAATGTTTTCGAAACTTTTTTTATTAAAACAAAACTAGATGCTTGAGCTAGGATTGCTAAAAACACATAAAAATCTCCATGCGAAACGCCATGAAAACCTCCACCGCTCTGGAAAACAATAAAAGCAACACCTGCAAAGCCAAATAAAACGCCTAAAATTCTAACAAAATTCATTACACTACCTAAAAAGAAAACCGACAATAAGGCTGTTAAAAGCGGCCCCATTCCGAGAATTAGACCCCCGTTTGATGCTGAGGTTTGGGATAGACCGATTGATAAAAAATAATGATGTGCAACTACATTCAATAGCATCGCAAAAAATACATACCCAAACTCTCTCTTAGTAAGCAAACGAACTTTTTTTATTAAAAATAAAATAATAAAAACACTTACTCCAGCAGTGAAAACACGGATAGCTGTCATCGTAACTGGCATAAAGTTCTCTACTAGAACTTTTGTTGCAATTACATTAAATCCCCATACCACCATAATACAAAATAAAATGATATAAATTTGTTGCTTCTTCAACTTCCCCACTTCTTTCTACTGGCCTAAATATAAAAAGAGGGAAAGTTCCCCTCTTAAATTAATTTTAGAAAACTTTTAATTTACTTTTTCTAATATAGTAAATTTTTAAGATTTATTCAAAGTGTATGCTCAGATTCACTAAAAATATGTTCCTCGTTTTACTTAAAAATAAAATACTACCCTAGAAAGAGGTAGTATTTGTACTATAAGGAATATAATCAAGTACCACAGAAAGTTTGATAAGGACGATCCGGATCAGGAGGTAGTGTACAATAATTTATCAGTTCTTTCGATTCAATAAAGGGATTAGAAAGTGCTTTAAGTAATTTCTCCATCACGCTATAATCTCCGTTCTTTACCGCTGCTTCTAAAGCTTCTTCTACGCGATGATTTCTTGGGATTACGGTCGGATTGTTGTCACGCATTAATTGGAGAGATGCTTCTTTTGATTCTGTTTGTCTACTTAATCTCTCCTGCCACTGCTTCTCCCACTGTTTAAATTCAGATGATGTAAAAAATGGGTGCTCATCTTGATTACCATATGATAATGCTCTAAACGTATTCGTATAGTCTGCTTTATACTTTTCCATGATTTCAAGTAATTCATCAATTAATGACTTATCCTGTTCTTCTTCATTAAATATTCCTAATTTTCTCCTCATGCCTGCAATCCAATTATCTACATAAATAATAGGGTATTCTGAAATTGCATTCTGTGCTATTTCTAAGGCTTTTTCCTGATCATCATGCAATAAAGGTAATAATGTTTCAGCAAATCGGGCAAGATTCCAGCCAGCCATTTTTGGTTGATTTCCATACGCATAACGACCGCGGAGATCAATTGAGCTAAAGACAGTTGCTGGATCATACGCATCCATGAATGCACACGGACCATAGTCGATTGTTTCGCCACTAATTGTCATATTGTCAGTATTCATTACACCATGTATAAAACCAACTAATTGCCATTTGATAATTAAAGAAGCTTGGCGCTTAATGACCTCTTGGAGTAGTGAAAGATATCGATTTGGATCATTTGGTTCAATTTCCGGATAATGCCTTTGGATTGTATAATCAGCAAGCTCTTGAAGTTCATTCACACTACCCCATCTTGAAACATACTGAAATGTACCAACACGAATATGACTAGCAGCAATTCGTGTCATAACTGCCCCAGGTAATCGAGTTTCACGCTGGATTTGTTCACCTGTCGTTACAACAGCAAGACTTCGTGTAGTTGGTATCTTTAGTGCATGCATCGCCTCACTAATAATGTATTCGCGAAGCATCGGGCCAAGTGCTGCACGACCATCTCCACCTCTTGAATAAGGTGTTCTACCTGAACCTTTAAGTTGTACATCAAATCGCTCGTTTTTTGGAGTGATCTGTTCACCGAGTAATAATGCTCTTCCATCCCCTAGCATATTAAAGTGTGCAAACTGATGCCCTGCATATGCTTGGGCAAGTGGCAATCCACCTTCTGGCACTTGATTCCCAGCAAAAACATTTACACTTTCTTCGCTTTGAAGCGATTGAACATCAAGACCAAGTGATAAGGCCACTGGTTTATTTAGAACAACCAATTTCGGTGAACTTACCGGATTTAAGTCTTGAGTAGCAAAAAAGAATTCCGGTAATTTTGAATAACTATTATCAAAATTCCATCCTGCATCATTTTTTACATTTTCCTGAGTCATCTTATCACCCTTTTCCACTTTTTTCTTTTTTATTATTTACTCTCTACATATAACAAAAAAACCATAGATTTACTATGATTTTGTTTTCACAATCCATTCTTCAGGTTAGTGTCTACTCCACAACTTTAATATATTCTAAAATTGAATGAAAAAGGCATAACTTCATTTAGCTCATATAACAAAAATAACGGCTACTCAACAGCAGCCGTTTATCGTATCTTTCCCGGTTAAAAAGTACGATTCAATTTCCTCGAAATTTTAAAATTCTTGTTTTTCAACAATTTCTCTGTCTTGGACACTGCTTGTTGTATTTACGATAAGTTTATTATAAACCATATCACAAAGCTTGATCGCACAATAGCCAAGCAATCCTCCAGAGGTATTTAGTATTAGATCATCCACATCAAAAATCCCTAGAGAAAAAACAACCTGTAAGCTTTCTATGCATAAACTAAAACTCAAAGTACTAATGAATACGCCTATGAAAGACATTCCTCTATTTTTAGACAAAAGTACAAGAAACATTCCAAATGGGATAAATGCTATGATATTCCCAATCAAATTACTAAAATCAGGCCATGATGATAGACTCTGAATATTAATGAATATAGTTTTAAATGGGATAAGATTTCCCGTTTTCAATTCGTTTATGAGATTAACAGGATTCCCGAGATTAGTCTGAAGTTGATACAAAAGAAAGGACAGATCTCTCCAGCGGAACTTAAAAAGAATGACTCTAATTAATGCATACATATAAAAGACAAATAGTGCTGAAACAAAAATTTTGTTCATTAATTTTATTATTTTCATTCCGCTAAGCTAACCTCCTTAAGATTAGCATGTGTCGAGCTATTAAATACCGTCACAATCACACCATCTATATTGTTGCCTGATATTTCATAACGAAGATTGGTAGGCACATGAAAGGTCGTATTTTTAGTAACAGGGTAATAAGATATTTCGTATTTTTGGCCATTTATAGTAGTAGAAATAGACTTTTGTTTTTTTAAGAAATCCAAATACTCTTCTAAAGAAAAATTCTTTTCCTCCATAATCACACTATGTGGCAATCCAACATAGCGAATATGCCAAGGTTCATACTGAATGCCTGTAATTGCCGTTTTATCCTTTGGATAGCGTATGATAAAGCCATATTTCCAAGCATTTTTTTCTAGCCACTTTCCTTCAGGTGCCTCATTCATTTTCATTTTGGTAGATCCTACATCAAGTGATAAACCCAAATTATGTTCACTACGGCCTGCAGGCAAGGCATAGTCTGATCCCATTTCTTGATAAAGTGCATTTTGCTCATCAAAGTCACGAAAGCCACTATTAATTGTAAAATGACGAACTCCTTCTTTTCTAGCAGCAACAATCATCTTCGAAAATTTACGGGCAACATCCTCTGACAATTCAATTTTCGTATCTAGTAATTCGTATCCCTTTATCAATTCCTTGTGAGTGAATAAGTTTACAACATCTGATTTTATACTTTCCTTGTGAACAGGATATTTTTTGTTTATTAAGAGTAAGTTTCCTTGATAGACCTGTTCTTTTGTAATACTTTTCGTTTGGAAACTTTCTGAAATCTCACCATTATCTAATTTTGCATTGTTAATTTTTTTATATGTTTGAATCTCTACTTTCTCTTGAAGCGACGTTTCTTTATTAACGAATGTAAAAATCAGGCAAATTACTAAAGCAACTAAAAATCCCCACTTCTTCATTTTCACGTTCCTCCTAATACTGATTAATTCTAGAATAGGAAAAACTTTTTAAATAAAAAGTGGGGTAAACTTTAAATTTTTCTTAAATTCTTTATTAAACTTTTAGACTTGGTCAACTGAGATACTTTCCTGCGGTAATCGGACTTCAAATACAGTTCGGATTATACTACTTTCGGCCGTAATTGTTCCATTATGTTGCTCCACAATATTCTTAGCAATGAATAAACCAAGACCTGTGCTATCTTCTTGATGAGTTCGTGCTTTGTCACCGGTATAAAACATATCAAAAAGATATGGAAGTTCCTCCGGAGGAATACAATCTCCATAATTAATAACCTGAACAATCACTTCTTGTCCATCAACAAACCCGTTAATATCTACGAACTGACCATCATATCCATATCGATTTGCATTGGTTAAAAGATTTTCAAACACTCGAGCTAACATCTCTCCATCTCCCAAAATAGGTAAATTGGGCTGAAGATTCATTCGAGCAATCAAATTATTTTTCTCGAAAACAGGGTACAATTCTTCTTTTAGTTGAAATAGTAGATCACTTAAATTAATTTGCCTTTTTTCAAGAGGTAACATGCCATAGTTCATTCTAGTTATTTCGAATAATTCATCAATCAGTTTTTCTAAACGCTGAGATTTTGTAAAGGCAATCGTTAAAAAATGTTTGATTTGTTCCTTAGTTAGCTTCTCATCCTTAAGCATTAAATCTAAATAACCTAACACAGAAGTTAGCGGAGTACGCAAATCATGTGCCAAATTTACAACTAATTGTTCTTTACTGTTTTCTGAAAAATCTCCTCTTTGTACTGCCTCTTCTAATTTTTCACTTGCTAGATTAATTGCTTGAGCAATATCTTCGAACTCATCATTTGACTGGATCGAAACCGGATGTTGAAAGTTGCCACGTGCAAGATTATGAATCCCGTTTGATATTTCATTAAAATAAGTAGAATAGGGCTTAGTGAGTAAATAGAAAAACAATATCGAAAGTGGGATAAATAGAAATAGAAAGAAGTTAACGTCTCCAATACTCTGCATGAATCGACGAAGCTGGGCCAAGGGATCACCATAACGAACCATCGTGTGATAATAAAGCTGTAATCCTTTAAAAATAATGTAAGTTATCATACCAGCCAGAGTCATACTTAAAGCAAATAATACGATGATTTTGGAGCGAAAACTGCGTATTATTTTATCCATTAAATGAATACCCCACTCCCCAAACCGTTTTGATTAACTTATTTTTTCGCTTATCTTCTCCGAGTTTTTTCCGCAAGGTGCGAATATGTACCATTACTGTATTACCACCTTCAAAGTATGCATCACCCCAAACCTGCTGAAAAATATTTTCTACACTAAAAACTTTCTTTGGATGACTAGCTAATAAATACAAAATATCAAACTCTTTCGGTGTTAGCTCGATGTTTTCACCATAATGCAAAACTGTCCGGTGATCAGGGGAAATCATTATTTCACCAAATTCCAAGAGAACTTTATGATCATCTACTTTTGGTTGGTTCAACTTCATAAAGCGTCGCAATTGGGCATTCACACGTGCAACCAATTCAATGGGGGTAAATGGTTTCGTTATATAATCGTCTGCTCCAATAACCAGTCCTTGTACTTTATCGAAATCAGATGTTTTAGCACTCAAAAATATTATTGGCATATTATGCCGCTCGCGAATGAGCCGAGTTACTTCATATCCATCCATTTTCGGCATCATAATATCCAATATCAACAAATCAATTGACCCGGTCTCGACTACACGAACAGCCTCCTGTCCATCCGAAACTTTAATAACTTGATACCCTTCTTTTTCTAAATGTAAGGCTATCAGATCAGCAATCTCCTGTTCATCATCCGCTATTAAAATAGATATAGGTTTCATCAAATTTCCCTCCTATTTATCGTTACATTCAGTGGATGATTATCCAATTAAATATCCTAACGATGTTCTCCCAAAAACTCGAATTAGCAATTGCGAGTTACAGCTAGCTTTAGTTGTCCAATAAACTTTAAGCTCTATATTATTTTCTATTATTTCCTCTTATTCTTCAAGAATATGGCCCATTTTGGAATAAGGCTTACTTTTTCAAAATTCTTTAAGACATAAAAAAATACCCCTTTAGATCTTCACATCTAAAGAGGTTTTTCTTCACTTTTTTATATTCCACACTTCAACTGAACTTGGCAATTATCACATGTATTACAACCACCATGTTCAACTACAGTACCAGCGAGGCAGATTGGACAAGTGTCTCCGTTTTCTACACCTACGTTACCTGTTTTAACTTGAGCAGTTTCATCAGTATCGTTAGTCGTTGCCTCTTTACTATTTTCAACTGTTTCTAGTTCTATATTTGTAAAATCATTTTCTTCATTTGTTAGCGATAGTACTTGGGCATCACGTGAACCGTCTACATAAACAGTCCCGCCTTTTGCTCCACCTTTGTGTAATCTTTCATACACTTTTGCTACTTGTTCAACACAATAACCTTTAGGAGCATTAACTGTTTTACTAATTGAAGAATCAATCCATCTTTGGATAATACATTGAACATCAGCATGCGCCTCTGGAGAAAGGTCCATTGTTCCAACAAATTGTTCAGGAAGATGTTCAATCATCTCATAAACATTTTCTTCAGTTACTTCATATCCATTTGCTTCTAACCATTCTAGTGCGATATCAGCTACAACTGGAATGAATTTACCTAAACGTCCTGAACGGAAGTAAACGAAGTTAAAATAAGGCTCAAGTCCAGTGCTGACATTCATCATCGTTCCAGTACTTCCTGTAGGAGCAATTGTTAATAAGTGCGAATTACGAATACCACTTTCTAAAACAGCTTCACGTATTTCTTCAGGCATTTTTTTCATATATCCCGAGTTAATAAAACGTTCGCGTCCATCTTCAAAAGTCGATAAGAATGGGAATTCTCCCTTTTCTTCTGCTAATTCAATTGAAGTTTTATAAGCAGTAGTTGCAATTACTTCAAAAATTTGATCAACCAGTTTGTTGCCAGCATCCGATCCATATACTAGGCCACAACGAATTAGTAAATCATGTAACCCCATCACACCTAAGCCGATACGACGTTCACCTTTTGCTTGTTTCGTATTCTCTTCTAGGAAATACGGCGTTGCATCGATTACGTTATCTTGCATTCTCGTTCCGATTTGAACAGTTCGCTTTAACTTTTCCCAGTTAACTTTACCATTTTCCGTCATTTCGGCTAAGTTAACAGCTGCTAAATTACAAACAGAGAATGGAGCAAGTGGTTGCTCTCCACAAGGGTTTGTTGCAACTACTTTTTGACCATAAGATACAGCGTTTGTCATTTTGTTTGCATTATCTAAGAAGAAGATTCCTGGTTCAGCAGAATAAGTTGCACAAACATTGATTAAATCCCAAAGTTCTTTTGCTTTAATTGTGTGGTACGTTCGTACACCATATCCACGTGCAGCCCATTCACGTACATCTCCACATTCCTGCCATTCTTGATCATAAATTAAACGCATTTCATCGTCATAGTTTTCTAAATCAGGGAATTGAAGCTTGTATTCTCCATCATTTTCAACTGCTTCCATAAAATCATCAGTTAAACAAACAGATATATTTGCACCTGTTAAAAACTCAGGGTTGTGAACTGAATACTTACCACCGTCATTAAGCAGTTCTTTTGCCTGATCTATTTCAGGTGTATTTAATTTCCCTTCAATTGTTGCAATATGAATTAAAGCTTCATATGCTGCTTTTTCTGTTGCACTAATTGGTTCGAATTTTAATTTACGCTCTACTTCTTCACGAATTAATTTCGATTTTGTAGTTTGCGCAATATAGCGTAAAACCTTTGGATTTTGGTTCTTTGATACGATGAACTCTACAATATCAGGATGGTTGACGTTCATCATAATCATTTGCGCACCACGTCTTGAACCACCTTGAATAACTAAATTTGTTAATTCAGATAAATCATGTAACCAAGAAACTGATCCACTTGAGCGTCCATTCACACTATAAACAATTGCATCGCGAGGACGTAAAGTTGATCCGTTTGTTCCAACGCCACCACCACGTGACATAATTTCCATTACCTTCTTACGGTGTTCACCAATCCCATCACGAGAATCGTGAATATGAGGCATTACATAACAGTTAAAGAAAGTTGTTGAAGCTCCTGTACCGGCACCAGCCAAAACACGTCCCGCTGGTACAAAAGTTTTGTTAGCTAAAATTTCATAAAACATCTCTTTTACTTCGGAGAATTTTTCTGGAGTTTCTGCAGATGCAAGCCCACGTGCAACACGGTCTGCAATTTGTTCGTAGAAGATTTCAAGTGGTTTGTCTACTTTATTAAATGCAACTGTAATGATTGCTCCGTCTTCAAACTGAGTATCTAATTGAACAGTTACTTCTTCCTGACTATTGTCAATAGCAATTACTTCACCATAACCACGACGAGGAAACTTTGGATCATCCTTATATGTTAGTACAACTAGGTCACCTACACCTAAAGTAACAAGCTTAATATCTTTAAATGCGTATCGATCTAACATAACCGTTCTAGATACACCTTTAAATGTTGTTTTATGCATCTTTGGATTAATAGGTGTAATCATTGGAAAATGCATTATGTCTTGATTTAATTTCTGTATATTCGCAGGTAATTCAGCATCAATTATTGTATTTATCATCACCTGTTCCTCCTCGCAAAAGATTATATCGATTTTACCATATATCGATATATAGGTGTTTTCTTTCTTCACAACACCCATATGTAGTATTTATCCCGTCTCAACAAGATATAAATATACCGACTTAAGAAGTAAAAGTCAATGTAAACGACTGAAATAAACTTATTTAAATTTGCACTAATTCCCACAAATTCCATTGACAAATATACTTTTAACTAAGTAATGCTTAATAACCACTTTGAATATTACGGATTAATCAGTATCCTTCAGTAGAAAGTTTATAATTGTATTTTTTAAATAAAGCTTGATAATTCCTCCAATAAATAGTGTACAATTTATAGATATTAAAGAATGGAGAAATCACATGGTAACTTGTAATGAAACGAGAGTCGTTAGAACAAATTTAGTTCTACCTAATGATGTAAATAGTCATAACACTTTATTTGGTGGAAAACTAATGAATGACTTAGATATTATCGGAAGTATTTCAGCAATGAAATTCTGTCGATCTTCAATTGTAACTGCTTCTACTGATTCAGTAGATTTTCTTCACCCAATCACGATGAAAGATTCCGTGGCATTCGAAAGTTATGTTACTTGGACAGGCACTTCATCATTTGAAGTTTTCGTGAAAGTAACTGCAGAAAATTTAAAAACTGGAGAAGAGAGAATCGCTGCAACTGCTTTTTTAACTTTTGTAGCATTGGACGAGGAAGGTAAATTAATTAAAGTTCCACAAATTGTTCCCGAGACTGAGGAAGAAAAATTCTTATATGAAGGCGGAGAAGAACGCGCTAAAATCCGTAAAAATAGAAGACTTAAAAGTAAGGAATTAGCAGACTTCTTTTACAAAAAATAGAAAATGGGACGACAATTGTCGTTCCCATTTTAGTTTATAGACAAAGTACATTAAATTTGAAATTATACTGTCATTTTCCAACTAGATAACGCTAACCAACTTTCTCTTTCCTTATACTCTGGAATAATTTTACCTACAAGTCGCCAAAAGGACCTGTCGTGATTCATATGGACCATATGGCACATTTCATGGACAACTACATAGTCAATCACCTTTTGAGGTGCCATTGCTAGTTTCCAATTAAATGTTAATTGCCTTTTTGAATCACAAGTCCCCCAGTTTGTTTTACTATCAGAAATACGAATTGATGATGGCTTTACTTTAAAATTACTTTGATACCTCTGAATACTCTTTTCAACTATTGCTTTAATTTGTTGGTAATAAAACCTTTTAAGTGCCTGTTTTATTCGTTCATCCTCTAGTTGTTTTACAATAATATTTAGCCTATTACCTTCAAAAACTACCTGATCTTGCTGAATACTTTCATCGTATGAAATTTGTATAGGATATGAATTCCCTAAATAAAGAAATGTCTCACCGAATTCATAAGTCCGTTCTTTTGGACCACGAAGTCGCTCCTTCATTTCATTTGATTTTTGTAGAATCAACTCCCAATTAGCCTCTAAAACTTCAATGACACTTTTATCAGGTGTATTTTTAGGAGCTTGAACTTCAACATTTCCATAAGCATCTATAAAAATACCGATCGAATTCCGCTTTTTATACTTTATATTAAAACTAATCGTTTCGTTTAAATATGTATGTATCATTTTTTTATCACCTATCGTTAACCTTCTAATCCAGAATCTTTACAATTATATAATATACTACAGTAGAAGTTTTGATTTTTAAATAGTAAAAACAACACTCTAATAAAAGAGTGTTGCCTTCAATTTTCCAATCTGCTTACTCACTTTGAATTTACAATTGAATACCATCAGTTGAAATTGTTTCAAACCGAGTATGATTTAGAAGATCTAAGTTCCGTTCAATATTTTTGGATTCGCGAAAACGAATTGCCCATAAACCAGCCTTCAGCATCCAACTACTTGGACGTGCCACCAAGTTACCAATCGATGCAACCTCATGATCATGCACTTTAATTATCCCTTCCCACTCACCAACATTCGCTCCAGCAAGCTTTTTCGCAAAATCCCATGCATAATTTCGAGACTTCTCTAGGCTGAAGTTTATTATTGCCGTAGAGGCTTTTGGATCAACGTGGTCTAAAAAACCTATCCATGGTGAAATTCGATCCATGTCATCCCTTACCTCATCCACAAGCGATGCCAAAATACTATTTATTTTCATAAAGTCATTGTAAAGAGATAAAATATCAGAGTCTTGACATACCTTTGCAGCAGCTACTCCTAGATCCAAATTAATATGAGCATTAATGCCAAGCAATAAATGCTGTAACAAAATAGATTTACGGTTTTCAGCTTGACGAAACGCTAATTGCCAACTGATACTCAAAGGTTCTCCATTCAAATAGTTTTTAAGTGCTTTTAAATAGAAATTTGCAAAATTTACATCCAGACTTTCCATTCTTGCTCCGTCTTCGAACTGATTATTTAAAATTCCATCTTTTACTTTAATCGTTACCAATCGATATAAAGCGGCAAAATAGCCTAGTTTGCTTTTTGTTTTATTACTCATTGAAATAATGTCATCTAACTGTTTAATTACATCATCGATTGTACTTGCATTTCCTATATACTTTGAAATACTTTTCATTACTCACTCTCCTAACTTTTGTGACAAGTGCGTTGTATTAAATTTGTTCATCAATATGCGATTAGTGTTGAAAAGATACTTTTAATAGTGGGTATCTATTTTGATTCAGTGTGTCTTTTGAGAATTCCTTCGTTTTAGAGAACACTTTTGTAAAATTGGCTTTAATAACTGTGAATTGCTTGGAGGGGGTGAAAAAATTGAGATAAAAAAAGAGCAACTCATCAAGAATTGCTCTTTTTGATTTATTTTTGACCAATATTTTGTAACCATCTATCAATTGCTTTTATTGAGTAATATGTTTTACCTTCAATTTTAATTATAGGTAAAGGATTTTTGCTATTTTTATATAGATTTATAAATGAAGTTAGTTCACTTTCCGTAAGACCTAAATACATTTGTAAATCTATTTCATTTATTAATTGCGAATTACGAGTTAAATCTTTATTATTCATTTCAATTTGTTGATTTCTTGTAATACTATCCAATGAATTAGAAATTAATCTTGCACTGATTAAAAAACAAATACTAAAAAAAATAATGGAGATAACTAATAACCTGTTCTTGTATTTCAATAACATTCTCCTTAATTAAAATTTACCTTTTGAGTTTATAAATATTAATAATGTTTGTCGGCAGATTTGTAGATAAAGTTTTTAATAACCACCAACCAATTAAACCTCCTATTGTATTTAGAATTAAATCACTTGTATCGAATACTCTACTCGGATAACCAGTTACTAATGAAATACATAATTGGGTAATTTCAATTAATAAACTTGATAAAAAAACTATTAAAATTACATTTTTAAATAAATAATTAGACTTATATAAACCGATAAAAACACCTAATGGCACAAACATAATTATATTTCCAATAACCTGGATCCATAGTCCTCTTGATAGAGAAATGACAATACTATGAATTGGTAAAAGTTCGATATATTGACTTAGTAAATATATATTAAATGGTTGTTTATCACCTAAAAAAATATGAAATGGAAATATCGCTACTTTAACTATTCCAGCTATATATATAAGAAGACCGAAACTAACTATATATTCAATAAACTTTTTTTTATTTTTGTGCTTAATAAAATTAAAAGTTATATAGACGATAAATAGAACTATAACAATTTTCAGTATTAGAAATAGATTAAAAT
>NZ_NTZO01000691.1 GCF_002559405.1 Bacillus sp. AFS001701
AGTTAGGAGGATACTATGAAAAAAATTGTATTTTTTGTTTCTACACTTGTATTTTGCTTAGGTGTTAGTTTTTTTGCTTTTGATCAAATTGGTTTGAATAAAACAAATGTAACACTAAAGGAACAAACTCAAAATGAAGAAATTGCCGATAAAAATATAAATATATTGAAACTACCTTTGCCAAATGCAGATCAAAGAAAATATAGTGTAAAAAAATTACCAATCAATGGCGGTCAAATAGAAATAAAAAAATTAAACAATAAATCATAATAAGGTAGATGACTAAGTGAAAATTTACCCGAAAATGACAGACCTAATGGTATATTAAAGGGCTGTCATTTTTTAGTTCCGGCTAGAAATAAATAAGTTTTAATAAAAGATTTTACATCAACTAATTTGATAGAAAGATAGATGCTATAATCGAAAAGGAATAACTACTGGAGGAATATTGTGTGAACATTTTTGACTATTTAGATGAATTGCAGGTAGATTTAAAAGAGAAAAACCTTGAGGAACTAGAAGAGAAGTATTTTAATAGATGTAATCAATAGCGGGATCTGAAAGGGCTAATAAAATTAGGCAAATTAATTTAAACGACTATAAAAAAGAATTGAAAATGGGACTTGATCACTCAATAAAAATTGCTATTGAACTGGATTCCAAAGCAATCTATTTTAAATATGATTTAGATCATAATTGGGAAAGTGCATTTTACATTTGTGAAGAGTACATTCCGTTAGTAGAAGGTGATGAAGATTGGGCTTGTAATTGGACCGATGAATTTAGAGGTCCAAGTTTAAAACAATTTGGCGAAATTTATGAGAAAGACGGTTTTGATCGTAGTAATTTAGCAATCGGTACAACAATCTTCCTAGTTGCAAGAACAGTTATATCTTACATAAGAGCTTTAGATGAGCTACCTAATCAAATTTCAATTCCTATACGCATCGCATTTCACGACCAAGACACAATTATAAGAATAAATGAGGAGCATTGATAACAATAACAATGCTCAGAGTGTTGAAATATAAA
>NZ_NTZO01000692.1 GCF_002559405.1 Bacillus sp. AFS001701
TATTAGCACGATATATATAAACAGAATTCCTTTTGAAGGATGTATAAAAATCAACTTAATAAACGGTAATTGCATGCAAATATTCAATAATTTATCTGACATGTTAATAAGGAATGATAACAGTAAAGTTACCATTTCGCTGATTTCTAAATTAATAAAACTTAAACCAAAACAAAAAATACATAGTGGCATTATAATAAAACTAATATAAGGAATGAAAAGTAAGTTCATTATTATACTGTATGGTGATAATTCGTGAAAATTAAAAAGTAATATAGGGATTGATGCTAATTGGGTAATACTCGATGTATAAAGAGCCCTTGCATACCAAAATCTGTAATTTAAAATTTGTTCAGAAGTTAAAACCAGTACAAAACTTGTTACAAAGGAAAATTGAAAACCAATATCATCAATATAATTTGGTTTTGCAAATAACATGATTATACAAGAAGTAAATAATAGAGAAGTAATATCAACTTTCATTTTTGCTAACTTGTAGAAGCAAACTAGAACACCAATAATAACTGCTCTGACAACTGATGCTGAAGCACCTGCTAGAAATCCGTACGACATAATACACAAAATCGTTATAAATAAGCTGCTTTCCTTTGTTACTCCAATTCTAATTAATAGAAAATAGATGCCAAGACTCAATAAACTAATATGCGAACCACTAATCGCAAGTAAATGCACAATTCCCACTATTTGATATTGAGATTCTGTCGTTGCATTCATTTTTGAACGTTCCCCAAATAGGAGAGCATTAATATAACCTTCTGTATTAGAATTAAAATTTACCTCTACATATTTCGTTAATGCATGTCGACTATAATTTATTGATTGAATGATGGTTCGTTTTCCATTTTCACAATTCCCTAAACTATTTGGATTAGCAGTAATCATCCAGTAAATCCCTTGATTTAATAAGTACTTTTTATAATTAAATAAGTATGGGTTCGAGCTTTCTAAAGGCAATGTAACCTCACCTTTTACTTCACATATTTCACCTATTTTTCTTTTTTGAAAAACTTTTAATTGTTCTTTTGTATTAGCAAAACTATTTAGTAAGATTTCTTGATTATGGAGTTTAAAAGTAAACGAAACCTTATTACCATCTATTATTGGAGTAGAAGTGATTTCACCACGAAAATTTTGCGAGGGCTTTGGTTTAGGGGAATTCATTTTATTGTTTTGTAGGTAACATATACTAGACGTAATAAATAGAGAAATAATACAAATTAATAAAAGGAGCCATTTTTTCTTTCCGACTAAAAAAATCATTAAAATGAATAATATTAATATAGAGAATAAATTATAA
>NZ_NTZO01000693.1 GCF_002559405.1 Bacillus sp. AFS001701
ATGGCAGTTTAGTTGAACAACGGATTTAACGGACTCTTGAGTCAAATTGTGGAAAAAGGGTAAAATCATATAAATAGTTTTTTTAAGTACTTGAATTAGTGAAACAACTAATTAAGAATTTGTTTAAAAGGAGTAGTACAAATGAACATTGAGAAATTGATAAGGGAAATTGTTAGAGAAGAAATTAGTAATGCAATGTTAATAACAGAAAAACGTACTATAACGGAGCACCGTACAGAGATGATTTCAAATTTAATTGATACAATTATTAATAAAAATGAAGAAACGACTAAAATTAGTTTTAATTTAACAAATAGTACTATTGGAAAATTGAA
>NZ_NTZO01000694.1 GCF_002559405.1 Bacillus sp. AFS001701
CTGAGCTACTGCGGAATAATTCGTGTTATCCTTAAGACAATATTTAATTTATCATATTCCAAACTAGACGTCAACACTTTTTATTTTTTTTTTTGATAATTAATTTACATTAACTATTTTTTAGTGAAAATAAATTGTTTTATCGAGATTTAAAGCCAAACTTAAATACAATCCTTAAAGCATTGTCTTCCTCTTCTTATTTGCTCTTATCATTTTAATTAAAGTTTAATATTCAATGAAAAAAAAAAGATTATAATATACAAAATAGCCCGAAAGTTACATAATAAATTTCGGGAAGTGAAATAACATTAAAATA
>NZ_NTZO01000695.1 GCF_002559405.1 Bacillus sp. AFS001701
GAAATTAAAATAAAAGATAATATTCCAATAATTAATATAAAAATTAAATCAATTGGCCATATTGACGAGGTATTATGTAATGCTAATTTTGATAAAGCAATAACGCTTAATAAATACGAAAAAACCGCTGAAAATGTTATAAAACAATCAATAGAAAAAGGCATTTCTGAAGTAAAAAAACTCGGTGGAGATGCATTTGGATTTGGTGAAAAATTATACATGGTAAATCCAAAAACTTTTAAAAAATATGAAGGAAATTGGAATGATACATTTAAAAAAGCAAAATTCACAGTAAGTGTTGATGTTAAAATTAATAATGTCGGTATGAGAAGGAAACCTTATCCTTATTAGTAGACCAGCTACTGTATGAATAGAAAAATTAGAATTCAAAGTATCTTCTGGAATTGATGGGATCATAATGGAATGATTAAAAAATAATCACCTTCACCAGATGAAGGGATCATGAAAAAGATATATTATTTAACAGATTCTTTAAATTAAACTTCTTATTCCTTTTATTAAAAACACCATTTGGAAACTACAAAAGCCCCCTGTACTATTTGGGGGCTTTTTAATGTAATGCAATATATTGTAATCAATATTTAAAAGTTCGAACACTAAGTAAACTTCGTCGAAAAGTAGTATATTTCATTGTTATGACGAGGTTTTACTAATAGATTTCTACTAGTCATTACGGATATAGTATCACACTTAGAATTATTTCTTATAATCAAGAAATTTGTAGATATTTCCCGGGAATTTGTAAAAATTTGATATAAATTAAAATCCAGTATTCAAAAGTATTAATTTAAACTGAAACAAATTTTTATCGGTTGATTTTTCATTCTACTGGTGGAATAGATAAAAAAATCTAATAACAATTGGATATCGGGTAGCGGTACAATTGTTTAGTTA
>NZ_NTZO01000696.1 GCF_002559405.1 Bacillus sp. AFS001701
AATTTGTTTTAATTAATAAATTTTCTTTGACTAATTTATTTAAATCACTGCTAACGTTTGCTCTATCTAAACCAAGCTTTTGAGCAATCTCGATAGCGGTAAAACCTTGCTCCTTACTTTGAAGAAAAACTTCATAAATCTGGTTTTTTCTGTTCATAATGGCCCACCCATCATAAAGAGTTGTATACTTTTACTATACAGGAAAAAGTAAACGTTTTCACTATATTTAAATTAGTATAACAATTCGTCAAGTACTATGAAAAAGTTAAATATCGAGTAAAATAGTAATAAGGGAGTGAAGTAGTATGGAAATGAATTTAATGCAAAAACAATCATTGAAACTTGCAATGACTCAGGAACTACGACAAGCCATTACAATGCTTCAATTTAATGCCCAGGAACTTACTGATTTTTTATTTGAGCAATCTTTAGAAAATCCTTTAATTGAAGTCGAAACTCCTTATAACGATTACACTTCTTCAAAAATCAAACAACAAACTACTTCCAGCGGACAAGGAATGGAGTTATATACTCGAAGAACAGAAACATTACAAGAAGAACTTGTTAGTCAGTTAAATGAGTTGAAAATTGATAATGAGGAATATAAAATTATTAA
>NZ_NTZO01000697.1 GCF_002559405.1 Bacillus sp. AFS001701
GCTCGCTTTCCATGGGGCGAAAACGATTATATTATTGATAAACCTGCACTGGTATAAAGACTTCAGGCATGCCAGCAGCATATGCGGCTACTTCATATTCTTTAAAGATTAATTTAATTCCTGCGTGGTCAAATGCCCATAGTCGATTTTTGTCACTTAAGTCGATTTCGTTAGGCGATTTTATTAATACATACCCTTTATATTTCTTTTGTAATTGCTGATAAGCATATTCTTGTACGGATTTTGTATGTTCGTTTATTAACTTAGATAGTGGAACTACATCACCTGTTTTCACGTCAAAATTAAATGTAGTATTCATTGTCATCCCATGTGCCCCACCTGTATATGAATACTCATTATAAATAACACTTAATTTATCAAGATTGTTGTACAGTACTTTATAAGTAAAAACATATTCATAAGGTCTCCACGGCCCTTGGCTAGCATCCCATTTTGACTTGGCTTCTTTCTCGTCTTCTAATAGCTTTAAACGATTATTATTTGTTAAATCAGCACCTTGTTTTAAGATACTATTGATCTTTTGTTGTGCAGTTGAATTAGATGCTCCACTTATTTGTGGATACTTAATCGGTGCATCATTTAGTTTTTGTTCAGTAATTTTAATATGTCTTGTTAAAGAGTTTTCATTGATCCCGGCTTTCGTTTCTGCATTAACAAATTTAATAGAGCTCAAATTAATACTGCTAGTCATTATGATTAATAAGAAATAATATAGAAACTTTTTCACTAGACTCCTCCTATTTTCTTTATCAAAAAATAGTATGAGTATCTTTTAGATTATTTATGAAATATTTTATAAGAGTCTAGATTCTTATAATCAAACTGAACTGTTCTCAACTCATTTTGTTAACTAGTTTAAATAAGTTCATTGCGATCTTAAAGGTGTTTGGTTTCACCTTTTGACTATTAGAAAACACAATGACATATGTTTTCGAAACTGGATCGAATACATTCATACAATTAATTCCTGGAACTACCCCATGATTGTATAAATACTTTCCTTTATTATAAATGCCAAATGCATAATGATTTTGATACGGCTTAGTAAATTGAGTAAAACTTTTCCCCATAATAAGTTTATTCGAAATAAGTGCCTCGTCCATTTTTTGTATTCCTGAAACCGTTGAATAAATATCTCCACAGCCTAATAAATAGTTAAAATTTGGGATTCGTAATTGCTTCGGATTATTTTTAGTTTGAATTAATAAATACCCTAGTGCATGATTCCCTTTTTTATAAAAATCATTACCTTGTCCAATTTCGGACATATTCGCTTTATCGAAAATATGTGTTTTTATATATTCTCCATATGGAGTTCCAGTTACTTTTTCTATAACGTAAGCAAGTAAAATATAATTTGTGTCATTGTAATCCCATTTGTTTAACGGTATATAGTGAGCATTTGATTTAACGATTTTCTTTATTAAATCAGTTGATGAAATTGGATTAAATAACTCTTTTTCTCTCTTAATCCCTGAAGTATGTGAAATTAAATGAAATAATGTTAATTTTGATCCATTTGGGAATTCCGGTATATATTTTGAAATCGGATCGTTAAACGATATTTTGCCTTCTTCTTTTAATTGCATTAACAACGTTGAAACAAAAAATTTAGAAATTGAACCAACTGGATAATACGTATTTGGTGTGTTCTGTAGCTGATTCTGGATATCTCGATAACCGTATCCCTTATTAAGGATATTTTCTTCATTCTTCTTAACAAGAACAACCCCGTTAAAATGAATTTGCTGTAAGTAGCGATCAATCTCTTTAGTATTCTTATTTTGATCATTAGAAAAATCAACGTTTTTCAATGTAGAGTAATCCGAAACTGTCACTTTCGAAAAGTTTTTATTCCAGAAAAAACGATAAAATGGAGACATTATTAAAATAGTTAAGAAACTAGGAATCAAGAACAAATAAAATTTTTTCATCATTTACCGTCTCCCATTGAGCGGGGCCGAGAGGATTTTCCTATCTTCCCTTTTCTCCATTATTTTTGCCTTAACCCTATTTTACTGTTCATTATTTCAACTCCCATCACCTACTATTCAAAAGTTATGGTATCTAAGGAACTAAAAACAAAAGTTCATTTCATTTACTTTATCCTAATTGTATTAACAATCTTGTCCATTAATCTTTAGATTTTAATTAGAAAAAATTTACTTAACCTTTAATAATTTATTATCTGTCTCTAATTTTAAAAGGTGTATAG
>NZ_NTZO01000698.1 GCF_002559405.1 Bacillus sp. AFS001701
GCACATTATTAAACAAGCTAAATAAAACGATTACATTTTCTATTTGATTTTACATTTTCCCAAAATTTTTAATTTGAAAGTTTGATAAAATAATAATTAGCATTAAAATTTTGGAGGAAAATATGTCATTATTCATAACGGCTTTCGGAGGAAAACTTTTACTATGATTGGCCTTTACCTTAATCTGCTTCTTAATTGCATGGCCAGTCGGATTATATTTCCGATACAAGGATGCACAGAAAATGAGAGAAGTATTACGCGACCAACCCATCAATCGACGCAATTACTGGCTTAAACAATTCTTAAAATTAAGTATATCAATAATAGTTTTATATTTTATATCATTTTTAATTGCACTTTATTTTAATATGCCTTTTTCATCTACTGCACCATTTGTCGGTCTATTTGTTCTATTACTCATGCTTTATATTAAATTTGCCCCACGAACAACTGGTGAAGCAACACCTGATATTGATGGATGGCATACAACATTTGTAATCATCGATCCTGATGAATATTTCACTTCAACAGGAGCAACCATTATTTTTGGATCTTTTATCTTTACAACCTTTGAATTTATAAGCGTTCTATATTAAAATCTTTAGCATTTATTTTATATTTTTCCATAAGAAGAGCATTAATGATCACACTGATTATTAATGCTTTATTTTATTACTTTTTTGATTCACATGAACAATTGTCGAAAATAAATATGATTAAGAGTGAAGGGATTCTCAGGAATAAAGTTAAATATATTCAATTATCAAAGCTTTAGGAGGAGAAGAAATGACAAATTGGAAGACTGCATTATTTGAGTTACAAAAAACGGATATGTCTTTTTCTACTTTTAATGAAGTAAGAGCTGAAAACTTAGACTTTAATAATGTAAGCTTGGCGAATTCGAAATTTACAAATGCAAACATGAGAAACCTCGAATTAAATGACGTGAATTTATTCGGAACTCGAATTTCAGATGTTAATTTATCTAATACAAAAATAACAAATGGTAATTTAAGAGACTTAGTAATTGATCATGTTCATTTAGCTGGAACAAGCTTCCGCAATATTGTCATTCCGGAAGATCTAAATCTTGACGATCACTCTAATTCTATTAAATTTGAGAAATGCAATTTAACAAATAGTCAGTTCACGGACTGTGATTTAAGTCATGTCGAAATCAATAATTGCAATTTATCAGGATTGAAAATTAATGGCATTTTAGTTGAGGATTTGTTAAAGAGTTATAGTCAGGGGGAATAATTACTACAAAAAAGGTCCAAAACGTTTTATGAGTAAGGTGATATCTACTTTTTACATTTCTACTTACTCATGAA
>NZ_NTZO01000699.1 GCF_002559405.1 Bacillus sp. AFS001701
AATTATAATTTTTTATTTATAAAATAAATAAATTTAGCTTTTTTACTAAACTACATTTGGTTACTAAGAAACAAAGATTTTACATAAGTATAAATAAATTTAGAAATAATATCCTTAAATCAAAGAAGTATCCCTATGTTTTTAAAGACTGAAATCAATAGTCGGCGATAAAGTTATCAAAGCGACCAGGTTGTAAAATTTCGACTTTAGGTACAAGAATGGCTCACTGGGCATGCGAAAGATTCTGAAGTCACTCTAAACTGCAGCGCTCTTTTTAACACACTACTGATGACTGAAGTTTATCCCCTCAAGGAAGTTAATCAGGCATATAACGAAATGATCGATGGGGAAGATTTCGGGTCGTTCTTAAGATATAATCATTGCTTTATCAACGTTGAAGTAGCCGATTAGCCGCTTCAGGTTATAATAAACTCAATCCGTAGGAGGAAAATATGAACGAATTGTTGGTACAAGTAATAGAAGCGCAT
>NZ_NTZO01000700.1 GCF_002559405.1 Bacillus sp. AFS001701
TGATGGCCTGTTAAGAAAAGGATTGACTGTATTAAAACTAAGTACATAGTCTTTTACTATAATAAGTGAGGGATAAAAATTGAAACAAAAAAGACCAAATATACCAAACTTACCTAATATTACATTACCAGTTACTTCCCCAACACTTTTACCACCTGTACCTCCGCCGACACCACCAACACCACCAACACCAATACCAACTCCAACAAAATGTGATCCATGTATTCCAATTGATCTATGTGGTAATATTTTGATTCAAGATAATCTTGAAAAACCAGTTGAACTGTGGAGTTTAGGTGGAAATTTAACGGCTATAGCAACCATTTCAGTTTATAATAGCGAAGGCAGTACTGGACCAATTACAATCGAAGTAAGTAGCAATATTTGCCATATAATTTCCGTGTTACCAGGTAATACGAGTAGCTATACTAGTCAATATATAAAATCGGTGACCATACTTCAATCAGGTCAATCTCCAATCTATTTAGAAGGTAAATATTGTATAGCTGGTAAAATTATTGAAAAATAATAAACACATATTAGATAAACATGAGCTTATTGCATAATCGCATTAAGTTTTTTTTATATCCAAAAAATAGGCGTACTTAAATAAATCACTTAACATATGATTTAAAGAGTAGTATGGTTAGTTACATGAGTAACTAACTGAATAACTAACTAACCGGAAAGGAAGGTGCTAATGAAACCGACATTAGATGAATCACAACCAATATTTCAACAAATTGCGGTGATGATTATGGACGAAATTATAGATGGAAGAATTAAAGAGGGTGAACAAGTGCCTTCAACAAATGAATTATCTCGCTTTTTTAATATTAATCCTGCAACTGCAAGGAAAGGTCTTCAAGCATTAGTTGATAAGGAATTAATTTTTAAACAAAGAGGTGTAGGTATGTTTGTTTCTACAGGAGCAAAAGAAAAGTTACTTTTAGATCGAAAACAGCAGTTTTATGAAGATTATGTTGCACCTTTACTTAAAGAAGCTGAGAGAATTCATTTAAATGAAGAAATGGTAATTGAATTAATAAAGAGAAAAAACGACTCTAATTAGGAGGGGTATAAATTGATCGAAATTAAAAATTTAACATATAGCTATAATCATACACCAGTTTTAACGGATTTTAATTTAATTGAAACAGAACCGAGTATTATTGCATTATGGGGAAGAAATGGTACAGGAAAAACAACTTTGATGAGTTTAGTTGCTGGCCACTATAAACCAAACCAAGGTTCCATAAAAGTCTTAGGAGAAGAACCTTATAATAATTT
>NZ_NTZO01000039.1 GCF_002559405.1 Bacillus sp. AFS001701
AGAAGATAAAAAAGCCGACTTCCAGGTTTGGAAATCGACTTTTTTATCTTTTATTTATGTATCTGAATAATTATTAAAATATTTATTTATTCTCTTATTTCAGCTAAGACTAAATATATAATTCCTATAAGTAAAGAAATAATACTTAAATTACTTAATGTACTACCGATATGACTAAGTTGTTCTTGAAATGTTTCTGTATTCCATGATAATTCATTTGAACCATAAATAGCAGCACTTAAATATTTAGAAGAAATTAAAAATACAGCAAATGCTATAAATGATATACCTGTTTTTAAGAAATTATCATCTGATGACTATAGAACAGTAGATTTAATGTTGTTTTATGTTGAAAATGGTACAGAATACACTAATATGTATGGCGATATTGATAGTAAGTTTTACAGTAGTATGATAACTATGTATGACAAAGTAGTGGTCGAATGTAATAAAAATGAAGACTTTTTTAATTCATTTAAAGAACGACTATATTCAGTTGTTCAAAAATCTGAAGGAATCGGATGGGGTTATCATGATTGTTTATATGATATCTATTATTCACTGGATTATGAATTAGTGGAAGATGAGGAATGGATTGAATGCACATAATCATTCCTTGTTTTTTGTGTAGAAATTTATGAACTAGATATTGATAAGTTCAATACCCCCTTCAAAAACATAGAAGGGGGTTATTTATTTGTGCGTAAATTAAGAGTTTTAATTGCTTTCAATACGACTTATATCCTCTCCCCATTAAAAATCATTGATTTTTGTTAAGGGAAATTTAAGGTACACAATCCAAAATGAGCCTATCAAATGAAATTAGGAGGAGTAAAAAAATAAATAAAACAAACTCAAATACAAACGATCAATAGTAGAGTAAGTTTGCTGTTTAAACGAAAGACAAGCCCTGATTTTCTTAAAATGGTTACAAGATAGTTGAGGTTCTGAGGATATGTGAAATTCCGAAATCGTATGTATCTCAATAAAGAATAATCGGGTATATATTTATATCAATCTCAATGATGGAGAGGAGAAAAGTAAATTGAAAAAGTGGGTTATTATTTCAGTTATTGTTGTTGCTGTTGGAGGAGGAAGTGGTTGGTTTATATATAGTAAGAGTCAAGCAAATCAAGCTCAAAATGTGATGGCGACAGCACAAACAATTACGGCACAAAAAGGAAAGTTAGAAGTAGCTGTTACTGGATCGGGTTCGGTAACTGCAAATACTGATGAAGATGTTACTGCGGCGAATACAATTCTTGTTGTGGATAGTGTAAGTGTTTCATCTGGAGAATCAGTCAATAAAGGTGACACACTTGTGACATTTAAAAATGGTGATGTTATTATGGCTCCAAAAGATGGAGAAATTACAAAGGTTTATGTAAGTAGCGGTAGCGGAGCATCGCAAGGAAAAGTACTAATGCGCATGGAAGATGAAGATGGAGTTACATTACCGATTACAAGAGAAGATGGTGGCAGTTCCTCAAATAATTCTAGTACTGGAAATACTGGGGGTAGTAGTTTAGTAGCGGATACTGTATATGTGAAGGAAGGCTCAGTTGTAAAAGCTGGTGAAACAATAGTGAAATTTACAGATGGTAGTATTTTACAGGCTCCAGTTGCTGGAACAATTACTAGTCTTGCTGTTAATAGTGGAGATTCTGTACAAAGCTCTGCGACAGTGGCGCATATAACAAATTACAGTTCTTTGGAAACAACAATCAGTGTAGATGAATTAGATATCACTAAGGTAAAAGTTGGACAGTCAGTAAAAATAACAGCAAGTGCTTTTGAAGGTGAAACATTCGATGGGATTGTAACGAAAGTAGCAAATGAAGGCACATCGACAAATGGCGTTTCAACATTTGATGTAACTGTAAAAATTAAAAATCCAAAAGGTTTGAAAATTGGTATGTCAACAGAAGCAAGTATTTTAATACAGAGTAAAGCAGACGCGCTATATGTTCCAGTAGAAGCAGTGTATAAAAATGGAGATGAAAAATATGTACTAGTTCCTTCATCTACAGATGATTCTGGAGAATCTACAAAGAAAGTTACTGTAAAAACTGGTATCACAAATGATACAAATGTAGAAATTACAAGTGGATTAACAGAAGGAGAGTCTGTTGAAATACCGAGTGTTCAATCTAGAGGTAATTCCTCTCAAGGTGGATTTATGATGCAAGGTGGCAATTTCCCAGGTGGTGGCTTCCAAGGAGGAGGATTCTCGGGTGGAGGAAACTTCGGAGGAAGAACTACTGAAAGAAATCAAACAGGTGGCGGACAAGGAGGTAAATAATGACTAACTTTGAGCCGATTATTCAAATAAAAAACATGACGAAAATGTATGAACTTGGCGGAGAAACGGTAATGGCTCTTCAGAGTGTATCCCTTGATATCCAAAAGGGTGATTTTATATCAGTCATCGGTCCATCAGGTTCAGGGAAGTCAACATTTATGAACATGATTGGATGCTTAGACCGACCAGATTCTGGGAGATATTTGATTGATAATGAAGATGTAGGGCAAATGAAGAGCGCGCAATTAGCGACTATACGAAATGAAAAAATTGGTTTTATTTTTCAAAATTTTAATCTTATACCAAAGTTAACTGCGGTAGAAAATGTAGAACTTCCTCTCATTTATAGAGGGATGAAAACGGCTGAACGAAGAGAAATTGCTCTTTCGGCGTTAAAAAAAGTAGGATTAGTCGATCGAGCGAATCATTTACCTACACAATTATCAGGGGGGCAGCAGCAGCGTGTCGCAATTGCGCGTGCCCTTGCTGGAAGCCCTCCTATTTTACTAGCAGATGAACCGACTGGTGCTCTTGATAGTAAAACAAGTAAGGAAATTTTGGAGATTATGAATTTGTTAAATGAGCAAGGGCATACGATTATTCTAATTACACATGATTTAGAAGTAGCAAAACAAGCAAATCGTGTTGTACGAATTCACGATGGCCAGTTATACGAGAATGGAGGAGAATGGTTTGCAGACACTGAGAATGGCGCTTAAAAGCATTAAAGGAAATAAAGTAAGAGCCTTCCTAACGATGCTAGGTATTATTATCGGTGTATCCTCCGTTATTGTGATGGTTGCGATTGGACAAGGATCAACGAAAGAAGTGCAAGATCAAATAGGAAGCTTAGGTACAAATGTATTAACAGTAAGTGTTACTGGTTCAGATGTAACTTTTAAAGAAGATGATGCCAATCAACTTAAGGACGTTAGTGGTGTAGAAGCAATTGCTCCGACTGTTTCTGGAAGAGTAACTGTAAAAAACGGACAAACGAACGCACAAGTATCAGTGACAGGAACAACTTCACCTTATTTAAAAGTTCGTGATTTGGAGCTGCAATCAGGGCGGTTCATCGCAGACTTAGATAATGATAATCACTCGAAAATAGCAGTACTTGGCTCAAGCACAGCACGAACATTATTCGGTTTTGGAAATCCAGTTGGTCAATACGTTAAAGTCAATGGAACATCATTTAGAGTCGTTGGGGTACTTCAATCAGTTGGTAGTTCATTAGGTTCAAGTGGAGACAGTACGATTTTAGTTCCGCTTAGCACAGCTCAGCGCTTAGCATCTACTACTTCAATTGGATCTGTCTATGTAAAAGTAGAAAATGCAAATATGATTAATTTTACATTACGTAGAATCGAACAAAAGATGTTCACGATAATTGGAGATGAAGATAGCTATAGCGTTTCGAGTCCAGAGGATTTAATGGAAACTGCTTCATCTGTTAATAAAACGATGACATTAATGCTAGGCGGAAGTGCTGCGATCTCACTTATTGTTGGTGGTATCGGAATAATGAATATTATGCTTGTATCGGTTTCAGAACGTACAAAAGAAATTGGTATACGAAAAGCAATTGGAGCAAAGCGTGGAAGTATTCTTCTTCAATTCCTCATTGAATCAATGGTATTAAGTTCACTTGGAGGAATAATAGGCGTTGTAATAGGCGTTATAAGTGCGAAAATATTCACTATAACGACAGGAACAGCAATTGCATATTCTATACCTGTTATGCTGTTATCATTTGTATTCTCTTTATTAGTTGGAATCGTATTTGGTGTTTTTCCAGCAAATAAAGCGTCTAAACTTGATCCAATTCAAGCTCTTCGATATGAATAGTACGAATATAGAGGTTGTCCCAAAAGTAAAACTTTTAAGGGGCACCTTTTTTTTGTGTGTAAAAAAAGAAATAGTTCTCTACGATCGATTACCTTCAAAAGTATGAAACCTTATTAAGTTAATTATCTAATAAAATAGTATTTTAGGTTTCTATTCAAAAATATCAGAATAGTCTATAATTATGGTCGTAACCTGAATTCAACCGTAAATAATGAAAAAGTGAAAGGTGAGTTTTATGATCTCCTGTGAATATAGTGGATCGGTCCCGATTGGAAAAAGTTTAAATACAACTCAATTAATAAGGAGGTAAACGACATGGAAGAATTAATCTCAAAATTGGTTGACAATATGAAAGGAAGTTTAATCAATATTAGGCGTGATATCCACTGTTTTCCTGAGATAGGATGGACGGAATTCCGAACCTCATCTCTCATTGCAGATTTCTTATCAGAATTGGGATTTGAAGTGAAAGTAGGAAGGGAAATAATTGTACCTGAGTCAAGAATGGGTATCCCGGATGAAAAAACGATACAAGAAGCAAAAGAGCGGGCATTGTCGTTTGGGGCAAATTCGTATTGGATTGAAAAAATGGAAGACGGGTTAACTGGTGTAGTAGGCATTTGGGATACAGGGCGGATTGGTCCAACACTTGCCTTCCGATTTGATATCGATGCATTGGAAATAGCTGAAGATAAAGGATCAAATCATGTTCCATGGAATCAAGGTTTTCATTCGAAGGTAGAAGGCTATATGCATGCTTGTGGACACGATGGCCATATTGCAATTGGGTTAGGAATGGCAGAATTGATTTCAAATATGAAAGAGAATCTTTCAGGAAAAATTAAACTCATATTTCAACCTGCTGAAGAAGGTGCACGTGGTGCGAGAGCGATGGTTGATTCGGGGGTCTTAGAAGATGTTAATTATTTCTTTAGTGGTCATATTGGTGTAACCGCAACAAAACAGAACCAACTTGTCTGTAGCGTAACCGACTTTTTCGCGTCAACCAAGTTTGATTTAGAACTGGAAGGTGTGCAGGCCCATGCTGCAATAGCACCACATGAAGGTAGAAATGCATTACTTGCGGCATCTACCATTACATTACAATTGTATGCAATCTCACGGCATGGATTAGGGGATTCAAGAATAAATGTTGGAGTTATTCAAGGTGGAGAAGGTCGAAACATTATTCCAGCACATGCTAAGCTAAAATTTGAAACTAGAGGAACGACCAATGAGGTTGATCAATATATGAAGAATGAGTCACTGCGTATCATACAATCTGTTGCTCAGATGTATGGAATCAAGGAATATACTGAAGTAGTCGGACGGTCGATTATCGCAGAATGTGACGCTGACCTTGCAAATCTCGTATACGATATAGGTTCAAATGTTAAACAATCTAGTGAGATTATTATTTCTCAGCCTTTTCTTGCATCAGAAGATGTAACATATATGATGAAAGAGGTTCAAAAGAATGGTGGAATGGCTACTTACCTATTATTTGGAACTGAATTGGCAGCGGGTCATCATAATTGTGCATTCGACTTTAACGAAAAAACAATTGCGTATGCAGTTGAAGTTTATGGAAACTTACTTGTACATTTAGCCGGATAATGAACTAGAGAGAGAGGAGAAAGGAATATGTTTTTTCTTGCATTAATCAGTTCTTTTTTGAATGCAGTAAATGCGTTGTATGCAAAAAAAATAACAATGCAAATGAAGGATAATAATAGCTTTATTGTAACATCTTTTCTAGTGGTCACCATTTTGTTAGGCTGCGTAATGCCTTGGTATTATTCCTTTTCTGTTACTCCAGCTACAATAGGTTTATTAATCATTGTGATTATTTTAGATGCATTGTCTAATGTATCATTTTTCTTAGCACTAGGACGAATAGAAGTATCTCAACTTGCAGTGTATACTGCGTTGACTCCATTATTCACGTTTATTCCAAATAGCATATTGCACGGATTCGATATACATATTTTAATTCCGGTCTTGCTTATTGTGCTTGGTGTATATTTTCTGAACGTAAGAGGTAAAAACATGTTATCTCCATTAGTAGAAATAAAAAAACCAGGGAATTTATTAGGAGTTGCAGCTGCAGTTTCTGCTGGACTTAGCATGGTTCCTACACAACAATTGCTCGTTCATCAATGGATAAACGCCCCTACACTTTATTTTTTCAGAGCGAGTGGGATTGCCCTAATAATCTATTTAATCCATCGTCCGAAAATTTGGTATCCTAAACTGAATATGCACCTTTCGATTCGTGGAGTGCTTGCGATTACACAATGGATTGCATTGTTTGCAGCCTTAAAAATTGCCAATGGGACGCTAGTTGTAGCTTTAGCCTATACTTCACCAATATTTGCATTGTTTTTAGCAAGAATTTATTATAAAGAAAAAATTACAGCAGCTAAGTTGATTGCCTGCTGCATTACCATTTTAGGCATTTTATTTATTTTAGAGTAGTGGAGGAAACGATGAAAAAAATCCGTTTAGGTTTACTAGGATCTGATGATTCGATTGACGTTATTCAATCTGTAATAAAGGAATACCCTGAATTTGAATGTACCCCTATCATCTATTGGCGAGAAGAGGAAATACCTGATCTTTTAAGTCCCGTTGCAAATGATTTTGATATTTGGCTCTTTTCAGGCAAGGTCCCTTATGCAATAGCAAAAAGCTGGGGTGGAATTACAAGACCCATGTTTTTTACGCCCCACACTGGACCGAGTCTCTATAAAACTTTGTTACAAATATTTTATCATAACCAGATTGCAATGGAGCAAATTAGCTTTGATAACTTCCATTATGATGAACTCAACAGTATTTTAGATGAAGCAGAGATTAAAGCCAATCATTTATTTTTGAAATATTATGAAGGAGAAGAAGTTGATGCAAAGGTACTTGCAGGATACCACTATGAGTTATGGAAAAGTGGGAAAACGAAAGCAGCGGTTACATGTCTTCGATCGGCACATATCGAACTTGAGAAAATGGGTGTCCCCGTTTATCGTGTACTTCCTGCAAAGTCAGCTATTGAGTCTGTACTAAATTTAGCACTTCGAACTTATGAGATGTTACATTTTAAAGAAAGTCAAATTGCAGTTCAAATGATTGAGATTGACTCTTATTTTGGTTTGGCGAAGGATACTTTTTCAACTGATGAGATTTACAAAATAGAAATTAAAATGGCAGAGAAACTTCTTGTTTACGCGAATAAAGTTCAAGGATCACTCAAATCTGCTGGTCCGGGTAGATATGTCATTTTTACAACCCGAGGACTATTACAGGATATAACGAATGAATTTTCTATTATTCCAAATTTGGAGGATCTTGAAGAATTAAAGAAAGAAGTCATTACTTGTGGAATTGGAATCGGTAAAACGGCTTACGAAGCAGAAATTCATGCCGGAAGAGCTTTATTTCATGCTAGAGAGTATGGAAAAGGAAGTTGGATGGTTGCTCTCGATAATCGAACGATCGTAGGTCCATTGGGAAGAGAGGAACAAATTACCTATTCCTATGTTTCAAAAGAACTGCAGAAAATAAGTGAACAAACTTCTCTAAGTATTTCTACACTTAGTAAGCTGGAATCTATTCTTAAAAAACTAGGAAAGAGCGAAATTGGAGCTCACGAGCTAGCACAATATATGCAAATCATGCCAAGAAGCGCGCGTAGAATTTTAAAAGAATTAGAGGAACAAGGAATTGCTCAGGTTATTGGAGAGGAAACGCCTTATTCACGTGGAAGGCCAAGAAACATTTATAAAATATCCCTGTGACGATAAGTAGATAAGCTTATCGTTTTATTATTTTAAATATAATATTCTGAATATTTTTACTTAACAAAATAAATATTTAGTGATATAGTTATGGTCATAGCCATAAATAGACCTAAAATACAAATTTTATAATAGGAGGACAAATGATTAATCAGGATAGATTGTGGAACCGCCTTATGGAATTAGGGTCCATTGGAAAACAAGAGTCTGGGGGAATTACTCGTTTATCTTTTACTGAAAATGAGAGAAAAGCTAAAGAACTGCTTTCATCCTATATGAATGAAGCAGGATTAAAAGTTTACGAAGACACCGTTGGAAATCTCATTGGACATAAAGAAGGAATTAATCAAAACGCACCGGTTGTACTGGTAGGCTCACACATTGATTCTGTCTACAACGGCGGAAATTTTGACGGTCCACTTGGCGTTCTCTCTGGGATTGAAATACTCCAGACGATGAATGAGCAGGGAATCACAACGGTGCATCCAATTGAAGTTATAGTCTTTACAGATGAGGAAGGAGCAAGATTTAGCTTCGGAATGATTGGGAGCCGAGGAATTGCTGGAACTCTCACCTTGGAGGAACTTCAAAATAAGGATCAACAAGGGATTACTGTAGCGGAGGCAATGTGCCAAGGAGGTTATGATCCTTTATTAATTGATCAGTCAGTCAGAAGTATTGGATCAGTAAAAGCCTATGTAGAATTACATATTGAACAAGGTAAGGTGCTTGAGAACGATAATTTATCAGTAGGTATTGTTACAGGAATCTCTGGCCCGTTATGGCTTAAATTCATAATTGAAGGTAAAGCAGGACATGCCGGAGCAACTCCAATGAACGACCGTAACGATGCCTTAGTTGCTGCCTCCCAGATTATTCAGCTAATTGAAAAGGAATCTTTAAAGACAGGTTCAACAGTTGGAACAGTTGGTCAATTGCAGCTGTTCCCTGGAGGAATCAATATAATTCCTGGTAAGGTTGAGTTTACCTTGGATCTACGCGATGTAAATGAAGTAATTCGTGATGAGGTTGAGAATCGAATATTAGAAGGGGCAAAGATTTTATGTGAACAGCGTGGTGTAGGATTAAAAATTGAAGATTTGCAACGTATTGCACCTACATTATGCTCTAATGAAATTCAAGATTTAGCAAAATTAGCTTGTGAAACGATTGGTGTGGAACCATTTTATCTCCCAAGTGGAGCTGGGCACGATTGTATGCAACTTACAAATCTCTGTCCAATAGGGATGCTTTTTATCCGTTCAAAAGATGGAATAAGCCATAATCCAGCTGAATGGAGTTCAAAGGAAGATTGTGCAGATGGTGCAAATGTACTTTATCATACTGTACTTCAGTTATCTAATAATGAATAGAGGGGAATACAATAATGCAAACAATATCATTAAATAGTTTAGTAGCGCAAACAAAAGAAGAAGTAATAAAGTGGAGAAGACATTTCCATCAGTATCCGGAGTTATCTTTTCACGAAGAAAAAACAGCTCAATATGTGTACGATACACTTCAAACTTTCGGGAATTTAGAGATATCTCGTCCAACAAAGACGAGTGTTATGGCTCGTCTGATTGGTTCTCAGCCCGGTAAAGTGCTAGCAATTCGTGCAGATATGGATGCTTTACCAATTGAAGAAGAAAACACTTTTGAATTTGCCTCTACAAATCCAGGTGTGATGCATGCTTGTGGGCACGATGGTCATACAGCAATGCTTCTAGGCACAGCAAAAATACTTACTAGTTTAAAAGACAAAATCAAAGGTGAAGTTCGCTTTTTGTTTCAACATGCTGAAGAGTTGTATCCTGGTGGTGCAGAGGAAATGGTACAAGCAGGAGTAATGGATGGAGTTGATATGGTAATTGGTGCTCATCTTTGGGCTCCTATGAAACTAGGTACAGTAGGTGTAGTTTATGGACCGATGATGGCTGCTCCAGATACTTTCTATATTACTGTTGAGGGTAAGGGTGGACATGCAGCACTTCCTCATGACACGATCGATTCGATTGCTGTAGCATCCCAAGTTGTAACGAATCTTCAACATATCGTTTCTAGAAATACTGATCCGCTTGATAATCTAGTAGTTTCTGTTACCAAGTTTATTGGGGGTACAACTCATAATGTAATCCCTGGTTCAGTTGAAATCTGTGGAACCGTCCGTAGTTTTAACGCCGACCTTAGGAAATCGGTTCCTGACCTTATGGAACGAATTATAAAAGGAATAACTGAGGCTCATGGGGCACAATACAAATTTGATTATGAGTTTGGATATCGCCCGGTTATCAACGATGAGCAGATTACGAAGGCAATTGAAGAAACTATTCTAGAAGTGTTTGATGAAAAGACTCTCGACCTTATGAAACCAAACATGGGTGGTGAAGATTTCTCTGCTTACCAACAAAAGGCACCAGGTACTTTCTTCTATGTGGGAGCTGGAAACGAAGAAAAAGATATTACTTATCCACATCATCATGCACGTTTTACAATAGACGAGGACGCTTTGGAAATTGGTGTAAACTTATTTGTTCATGCTACTTTTAAGCTTTTAGGTTAATAGACTTATGGTTAAGTAGACCCTTATTTTACAAGGATCTACTTAATCTAAACTTTTATTTTCTGAATATTAAAACTAATATAAATTTTAAATTGAAAGTGGGGAACAATTTTTGAAAATCTATCATT
>NZ_NTZO01000701.1 GCF_002559405.1 Bacillus sp. AFS001701
AGTTTGTACCTCCATTATTTTTTATTTCCCTTCAAAATTTTTGGAATTGGAATTGATAATTTAATTTCTTCACTTTTTTCAATTAACGAAGACGTCTGATTAATCGTTTGTACAACATGACGATTCGAATTTGTAATCCGTTCAGCTAATTGAAATTGGAAGAATAAAAATGTTGCTGCAGCAGCCAATACTAAATGGATTAAACGAACTTTTTTAGAATTCGTTTTAGATTTTGTTTCACTCGTTTTTTCCGTAATCTGTATTGATTCAGCTTGTTTCATTATTTCGTTCACTAGCTCATCTGAAAAATGAAAATCAGGTGGATTCATCCATTCCATGTCTAATTCATTTAAAAGTTCAAGATCCGCCTGGCATAAGATACATTCATTTAAGTGCTGTTCAAGCAAAAGAGATTCTTTATTTGAAAGCTTCTTTTGTTGATACGATAATAGCTGGTCAGAAGTTAAATGTTTCAAATGATCCCTCCTTTATGCTTGTCTTTAATTAATCGTTTGGCTCGATACAAACGTGATTCTACAGTTTTAACGGCTACATTTAATTTCAAAGCTATTTCACCATAGGTAAGTTCTTCAAAATAATATAATTTCAATACATCGCTATATGCCTGTGGCAATTCTATTAAATATGAATGAATAAGTTCTTTATCAATCGTTTTTATTAAAGCTTCTTCAGGTGATAATAAATTCTCCTCTTGTAAAGTAGAAAGCAATTCACTAGTTTCATTTTCCTGTTGTTTTACTTGTTTTCTTTTAAAATCAATTGCTTTATTCATTGTAATTCGATAAATCCATGTGGCCAAACTAGATTCCCCGTTAAAGTTTTCGAGAGAACGATACAATTGGAGAAAGACTTCTTGCGAAATATCTTCAGCATCCTTTTGATTATTTGAAACTTTCAGTGCTACTGCAAATACCTTTGATTGGTATCTTACTATTAATTCTTTAAATAGTTGATGATTCCCCTTTACTATATTCCTTACTAATTGTTCATCCGACTCCATTGCATCACCTCTTTCCTCTTCCATAACTTTAGACGAAGACAAATTTAAAAACCCTGCAAAAAAAATAAAACTTTTTAAAATAAATTTTTAAACAATCTTTCTTACTC
>NZ_NTZO01000702.1 GCF_002559405.1 Bacillus sp. AFS001701
ATATTCCTAACGCTAAATCATTTTCTATTTTTTTTAATTTATTTTGATTTTTATCTGAATGCACCTTCACTTGATATTCCGTTAATACAGAATTATTTTTTTCTTTATTCCAAAACTCATATAGCTCCTCTTCTGTAACTGTGTCCTTCTTAATAATTAATAAAGTAAAATAAAAAAACTTAATTTTCTGTCTCAATTTGCTATCAATTGGCTTGTCCTTTAACTCAATATTATTAACTAAAGAATAGTATTTTTTTGCTTTTTTAAATTCTTCTTTATTTAATCCTTTATACCCCCGTCTTTCAATTTCTTCTTGGATTAACATTTCATTAACTTTCCGTTTAATCGTTATATCCTTATATAA
>NZ_NTZO01000703.1 GCF_002559405.1 Bacillus sp. AFS001701
CTAGCATCGTGGAAACCTTGTCCGTTGTTCGTGAATGGTGCCAAATAATTGACTTTAACTTCATATTTGTTTTTTCTCTTAATTAATTTAATCAAAAATTTATTTAGTAAAGTTTTTGATAACGACAATTATTAAGTAAGAATAAGTTTTAGCCCATTAATAAAATAATCTAATATAGATAGAAGGTGAATTTTGGAATTAAGAGAATTGGAATACTTTATGGCCATTTGTGAGGAATTACATTTTACAAGGGCATCAGTAAAATTAGGAATATCACAACCTGCTTTAAGCCGTCAAATAATAGCTCTTGAAGATAAATTAGGAATACGTTTATTTGATCGCTTAGGTAAAAAAATTGCCATTACAGAAGCTGGTAAAATTCTACAAGAAGAATCCGAAAAAATATTCACTAATATAAAATATATCTATGAACAAATTGAAGAGCTTCAAAAAGTAAAAAGGGGTAAACTGATCATTGGTGCAATGTCGGAAGAGTTAAGTCAGCTTGCGTCCGTAATTTTCCTAGAGCTTCATCGAATTCATCCCTATTTACAAATGAAGATCATTATGTCAGATAATATAGAGGAAAGAGTTATTCAAAATGAAAT
>NZ_NTZO01000704.1 GCF_002559405.1 Bacillus sp. AFS001701
AGCCTTAAATCTAAAAAACTAGGAGGAAAGTTTGTGAAGAAGTGTACTTAAACTAAACGGGGTGCGTTAGTTCAACAAGAAAATAACAAAAAAGAGTAGAAAACAGATTTCTGTTTTTTCTACTCTTTTATTCTTTTTGTTATGCTTTTTGAACGTTTGTAGCTTGTGGACCACGTTGACCATTTTCTACTTCGAAAGTAACTGCTTGACCTTCATC
>NZ_NTZO01000705.1 GCF_002559405.1 Bacillus sp. AFS001701
ATTTTTTTATTAGTGATTTTTTGTTTAGTTAATTTTCTAGCTAACTCACTCATAGTTTAAAAATCAATTTACTGTAATTAGCATCTATTTTTATATCATGATTTTTATTAAGAAATTTTAATTTGAACTAATTGTATTTGTTTGAAATAATCATAGTGGGATAAAAAAGTATTTAATACAATTGTTCTAGTAAATGACAAAGCGGAGAATTCATATGAATAAAGAAATGGAAGTAGTCGATCATCTTGAGGAACTGCGTAAAAGAATTATCATTACAGCAGTTACTTTTATTGTTCTATTTATAATTGGGCTCGTTTATGTAGAACCAATTTATAAATTCTTAACAAAGGATTTAACATATAAACTAGTCGTGCTAAGTCCTGGGGATGTATTATGGGTCTATTTTTCGATATCTGCAGTTTTTGCGGCTGTTTTTACGATACCGGTTGCAACTTGGCAAACATGGCTTTTTGTTAAACCAGGTTTACATCCTTCTGAACAAAAAGGGATAGGATTTTATATACCCGCGTTATTTTTTCTGTTTGTTTTTGGATTAGTTATTGGCTATTATTTTGTTTTTCCTAATATCCTTAGATTCCTAACGATAATGGGACAAGGTATGCTTGAACAAAACTACACTGTTGATAAGTATTTCTCTTTTCTTTTTAATCTAGTCGTTCCATTTGCTGCATTTTTTGATATGCCAGTCGTGATTATGTTCTTAACAAAAATCGGCATTGTGAAGCCTAGTTATTTACAGAAAGTGAGAAAATATGCATATTTTATCTTAGTAATCGTGGCATGTTGTATTTCACC
>NZ_NTZO01000706.1 GCF_002559405.1 Bacillus sp. AFS001701
GAAGCCATTATCTTTTAAGCTTCTTCTTTCTTATGTTAAAAAATGAAATGTTGAATATAAACTCTATTCAGCATAAAAAACGAACCCAATAGCACCTTTTCCTGTATGTGTACTAATTACCGGAGTTGTATAATCAGTTTCATCTAATTCAAGGTTCGTTAGCTGTTGTATTGATTTTCTAAGATTCTCTGCAAGCTCAGTAGCATCTGCATGTGCAATCCCTACACCTTTTATCGCTTTTCCAAGTGTGTCCTGTTCAAAATATTTAGTTAAAGTTTTTACTACTTGCTGATGGCTACGCACTTTACCAACAGGAGAATAAACTCCCCCTTCAAGTGATGCAATCGGTTTAATATTTAGTAATGACCCAATAAAGGCTTTACCCTTTCCAATTCTTCCACCTTTAACTAAGTTTTCAAGCGTATCTACCATGATATATAAATACGTACTATTTTTAATTTCCGTAAGTCGGTTAACAATGTCTTCAACTGTGGATCCCTCTTCAGCCATTTGTGCTGCCTCGATAACTTGAAAAGCCATTGCTCTTGTTATAAAAGCTGAATCGATTACTGTTACATCACCTTCAACCATCCCTGCAGCTACACATGCCGTTGAATAAGTACCGCTTAAACCGCTAGATAAGTGAATTGAAATGACTTTACTTCCATCGGCTGTCAATTTTTCAAATGTTTCTACAAATGTTCCTACAGCTGGTTGAGATGTCTTTGGCAATTCAACTGATTTTTGCATTTCATCAATAAATTGCTTTGGAGATATATTAACCCCATCTAAATATGTTCCACCATTTATTTGAATTGTTAAAGGAATGACTGTTATATTTAAATTTTCAATTTCTTCTTTTAATAAGTCGGCCGTTGAGTCAGTTACAATCTTAATGTTTGCCAATCAATTCACATCTTTCTTCTCTAAAATTCTACAAAATTTGCAAAGCAAATTCATTATATCATTTTTACTATAAGTTAACAGTAAATATTAAAGTTCCATTAAAATTTCAATATTTGTTTGAAAATCCTATTGACATGAGGGAGAGTTTTAAGTTCACGATGGACAAGTCGAGGCTTTATAGATGGAAAATTTTCAAAAAAAAAAAACTCGGTCCATTTACCGAGTCTTTTACTGATTTATTTGCCGTTCTTTTCGTCTTTGTCTTCTAAAAGATCATTTGTTAACCCTTGTGTAGAACGCTTAAATTCTCTAAGTGTATCACCAAATGCTCTTCCGATTTCAGGTAATTTTTTTGGTCCAAATATAATTAAT
>NZ_NTZO01000707.1 GCF_002559405.1 Bacillus sp. AFS001701
AATGCAACTAAATGGCAGGTTAGTTGAACAAGAAATGCTATAATTATCGTAATTAGTACCATGATTTTTATATAAACTTAGATAACGCGTTATTCTAATAAGGAGGGTTCATTATTGAGATTAAATTCTGAAGATATAATGAAACAACTACTTGATACAGAATATATTGATACAAATTTACACGACTTATCGTATGACCATTTATCTCATACTGTAGTAATGAAATATGGTGAATACAAAAAAGAGGAACCCGATTGTACTGTAATTTTTAAGGACTGTTTTTCGATTAATTTAAATACTTGGCTAGAGGGAATGAAGGAAACAGTTCCCAAAAAACCAGGAGAGTTAGACTTCTTTTTTCATGAAATAGAAATAGAAGATATAGAAATTAATGGAGTAAAATTTTATAAATGTTCAATGGTAATACCAATGATGGACTGCCAAATTATATGTGTGAATATCGAAATTATTAATCATTAAGTAACTAGTCGAGTAGAATGGAGTCTTTTTACCTTACGG
>NZ_NTZO01000708.1 GCF_002559405.1 Bacillus sp. AFS001701
CTTATTCCCATTGATAATATCATAATCTCCTAAAATTTCATTTGCTAATTTCTTTGGTGATAAATATTCTCTTAATATCATCTCTGGAATTTCTTTTGAATTAATTCCATTATTAAATTTTTCTAGTGCATTTTCATATAAATCACATTTTACTTCTTCGATATGTTGGTTTTTGATATCAGTAGGTAAAGCATTTAAATTTTTACTAAATTCATTTAAATAAGATTGAATAAGTTTATTAGAAAAGAATTCTATTTTAATCATAATTACTTGTCTTTCCTTCCTAAAGATTTTAGAGCTAGATAAACATCTTCGTAATCTTTTAAACGTTCATTTAAAACTAATATCCCTTCATATGTAATTTGATAATACTTTCTTTTTGGGCTATCTATGTTGTCTTCCCAATAAGTTATTGCCCATTTATTTTTAGTTAAACGATTCAATATAGGATATATTGAACCATTAGGTATTTCAAATACAGCATTTCCCTTTAAATGATTTGTAATTTCATAACCATACATCGGTTTTTGATTAATAAGAGATAATACCGCAAGTTCAAATACTCCTTTTCTTAATTGAATAATCCATTTGTCTTTTTCCATAATACCACTATATATGATTAACACCTATATTGCAATCATATATAGCTGTTTTATGATGGTATTTTAAATTTTTTTTATTTTGGAGCGTAATTTTTTAATAAATTAAAACACATAAAAACACCTATTATTGTTTTTTTATCTTAACATTTCATTTATATAATACTTAAATACTCATATCGCTTCATTATTCGATGAATCTCACATTCATATCTTGTTTATATAGAGAACCTTAATGGTAGTACTCAAAAAGCCAACCCCTTGTAGTTCAGAAGGTTGGCTTTTTTCGTTTTCTCACGAAATATATTTATAATAATCCATGTTCAAGGGCTTTGGGGTAGGTCTTGTACATCTAGTATTTTCTTTATTTAGTATAAAATCCTGTTTATTGAGTGGACAACTATGTATATTCCATTACCTAGCTCATCGATTGCTTGTGCTCGAACAGTTTCATCTTCTATACATTTGACTGATGTAATGTAAATATGGTTCAAAAATAAACTCCATTTTCTTGCCCCCAATAAATCATCGAATACTTTATATCTATTCTAATTAATTATTAAACTAAGCATGCTTTAGTCGAATAAGGTTCACTTACCGAA
>NZ_NTZO01000709.1 GCF_002559405.1 Bacillus sp. AFS001701
CCTGCCATAAAATCTTTTATTAGAATCCGATCTAGCATAGGCTTATTTTCATCTAATAAACCCCAATATTGTATTGTATCTTTTATTTTTTCTAACAATAACATTCGGATTTCTAAACGATTAGGTCTAAACTTGGAGACTAAACCTTCTCCTAATGTTACTCTGTAATTTATTAAAGCTTGATTTAATAATTTAACAGAACTAATATTCTTTGCGACTAATAAATTAAAACTTAAATCCTCTCCAATATCTATATTATTAGGAAAGTATATCTTATTAAGCTTTATGTAACTTGTTAGATAAAGCTTATTCCATGGTGCATTAATCATTTCATTCCCAATAAGGGAGATCGCAATCTTTCTAAATTCTTCTTTCGTGTTAATCTGTACAGATTCACTTATAGGGCTTTTAAAAGACGAGAATTGACCATCCTTTACAATGTTATAACCATATATCAGCATTTGAGTGTTTTCTTCTATTTCAGATGTTACAACATTTAGAAAGTTATCATTGTAATAATCATCTGAGTCAAGAAAGGTAATATACTTTCCATTCGCTTGGTCGATTCCAAAGTTTCTTGCATAACTCACACCAGAATTTTTAATTGTAAATAGCTTAATTCTTGAATCTCTAATGGCTATCTCTTCACAAATTTTAAGACTACTATCAGTTGATCCATCATTTATGACGATAATTTCTATATTATCGAAAGATTGAGTTACAATACTGTTGACCGCTTGTTTTATAGTGTTCTCGGCATTATACATTGGAATGACAATCGTTAGAAATGGTATTTGCATTTAATTTTCCCCTTTAATCTTAGCAGAGTGTATTTTATGTTGAAAAAATACTAGTGTAACCAGCACTACTACTTATTTGGAAATAAAAGAATGTTAGGAAACAGATTAAAATTCCAAAATAAATTAAATAATTAAAACTTAATTTCTTAAATATTGAAGTAAGTTTTGGAATTATTAAAACCCCAAAAAGTGTAAAATAATCTGCTATCCTAGCAATAAAAACATAATTATATGAGATCACCATAAACATGGTACCAATTACATAGAGATTCACTAGATGTTGACTATTAGGATATTTAGTTTTTAATGGTTTTCTCCAAATATATAAAAGAACTAATGGAATAATAAAAATAAAAATCCTCAGAATATTAACTCCATAATACCCCTCTGTTAAAGAATTCAAATAGGCACTATACCTAGTATTTACAAGCATAACTGCTAAAATATTAACAAAAGTTCCAAATGAAACTGCAAATACTATGCAAGAAACTATGATTAATATTGTCCACTTTGACCAAGCTCTCCTTTTATAAATAAAATAAGCTGGTATTAAAATTAAAGCTGAATAATGAAAGGTTGCTGCAATTAATACAAAAATAAAATACTTTTTAAAATCACCTTTATATACATATCTTATTGCCCAAAATATTATACTTACTGCTAAATATTGTCTCATGATATTAAAACTAGTCATGTAGTAGCCTACACAAATAAATAGAAATATACTTAACTCAAACTTCTCACTAAATTTTGCAATCGTGGAAACAATTAATGTATTGGTTATGACAGCACAAACAAAAATAAGAAGTTGCGGTTGAGGGGATATCTTATACAATAGCCAATTTAATAAAACAAAACCTGGTTCTAGGTTTAAAGAAAAAATTGCTTTAAAATCCATATTTCCTATATTTGAGTACTCATTTCTATAGATCCATTCATCACTATAAAGTGCATTTAAATATCTCAATCCAGAAAAGAGTATTAATCCAATTAAAACAATAAATACAAAAAATTTATTATTAATAAATTTGCTGTTGTTAACAAATCCAAATCTTTTTGCTAACCACCCATAGCAATAAGCAAAAAATAAAGTTAAAACATAAGGTATCAAGGTAACCCACCCTTACTGTAGCATTCATTTTGATCGCTAAAAAATCGAGTTAATTTTGTTATTTCGCTTATCCAAAATTAATTCGATTTTTATCAATTATTTTTCGTATTTTCCAAAAAGTTATTGTACTTATAGTCTTAGAATCTTTTAATCTCTTTGTATCAAATCATAGTATTTACTAGACTATTTACTACTTGATTTACGTCATACTTTTTTATTATACGATTAGCGTTTAATGACATTCTTTCTAAGAGCACCCTATCTTTATATAGTAATTCGATTTTGTCCGCTGTTTCTTTCGGTTCGTTAATTGGTACTAAAAATCCATTTATATTATCTACAATTAAATCCCGAATACCTCTTATATTTGTACCTATAACTGTTTTCTCACAGGCCATTAATTCCATTATATTTCTAGGTAAACCTTCCCTTTGTGATAAAAGAATACCAATATCACATGCTATAATTAGCTCATTAATATCATTTCTAAAGCCTAAAAAATTTATATGATCCTCTAATCCTTTAATCTTTACACTATTCTTTAGACCTTCAAGCATTGGTCCATCGCCAGCACAGATTACCTTGACATGAATCCCTCTATTTTTAAGAATTTCGACTGCATGAATCATTTGCTTATGATTTTTATTTTGATTTACTTCAGCAATCATAAGAATTACAAAGTCATCTTTACTTAACTTCAATTTTTTCCGAATATCTTCCTTATCAAATAAGTTCAAGTTATAGGATTCAAAATCTACTCCAACACCATGGATTTTATGAATTTTGTTTATTTTAAACTTCTGAGCTCTCTCATAGTCTTCGGAATTCATTGTTATGATTGTGTCTGTAAAGTTACTCATCATTTTTTCGATAGGAAAATAAATACACCAATTTAAAATTGGAGCACCTTTATAAAAGTGAAAACCGTGAACTGTATAAATCGTTTTGATTTTAGGAAACTTTGCCTTTAATAGTCTCCCGTAAAGTGCGGCTATTGGAGTATGAACGTGAACAATATCATATCTATACTCCGTTTGTATTTTTATTAGAGATCTAAAAGCATTTATATTTTTGGGGTGAAATGGATTCCTTGTAAAAGGAATATCAAAAACTTTAACACCTTTTTCAGTT
>NZ_NTZO01000710.1 GCF_002559405.1 Bacillus sp. AFS001701
ACTTTAATAAATGTTTTCGATAGACAAAAATTAACAAGTTCTAATTATTAAAAATTTTTTTGTAGAAATTTGAATACAAGTTGACTTTGAAATACAAAAAACATCCGTTGACTTACAAACCTAAAACATATTTAGACAATTTCAAAGTAAACCAATGAATTTTTTGTCAATAAAAAAATCCCTCTTTTCAGATGAAAAGTAGGGATTCTTCACATTTAAGTGATTAAATAACTTATAAAACTTTCTCAAGGAATAACTTAGCACGATTTGTTTTTGGTCTTGTGAATAATTCGATTGGAGTTGCATCCTCAACTAGATTTCCTTCGTCTAAAAATAGGATTCGATCTGCAACTTCCTTTGCAAAGCCCATTTCATGTGT
>NZ_NTZO01000040.1 GCF_002559405.1 Bacillus sp. AFS001701
TCAAAGTTCACTTTGTCGCTCCGAGGCGACTTAAACATCTTAACATTTTCTATGGAATGTTGTCAATGTTTTTTTAAAAGTTTTTTTTCGTTGTCATTTCGTGTTAATGTGACAACGTTTAATAATATAACACCTATAAAAACAAAATACAATACCTAATTTTAAATTCTTTTTATTCAGACAGTTTCTACCGGATTCCAATAAATAAATGATGTCCTTATTCCTTTAAAAAGATACATTCATTCATAAAAAACTGGCTAAAAGTATTCCTTTAGCCAGTTCGTTCAATCTTATTTATGTCTCATTAATGGGAATAATAGAACGTCACGGATTGAAGGAGAATTAGTTAACAACATAACTAATCGATCAATACCTATTCCAAGTCCACCGGTTGGTGGCATACCATGCTCTAATGCTTCGATGTAATCATCATCCATCATATGTGCTTCGTCATTACCAAGCTCACGTTCTTTAAGCTGTGCTTCAAAACGCTCTTTTTGGTCAATAGGATCATTTAACTCTGTAAATGCGTTAGCATGTTCACGTGCCACAATGAATAACTCAAAACGATCAGTAAAACGTGGATCGTCAGCATTCTTTTTCGCAAGCGGTGAAATTTCTACAGGGTGACCATAAATAAATGTAGGTTGAATTAATGTTTCTTCAACTTTTTGTTCAAAGAATTCGTTAATAATATGACCAACAGACATATTCTCATTAACTTCAACATTATGTTCTTTAGCATATTGTCTTGCTTGCTCGACTGACATCTCTGGCCAGAAATCTACTCCACAAGCTTCTTTAATCGCATCTACCATGTGAAGTCTAGTCCATTTTGGCTCTAGGTTGACTGTGTACTCACCGTAAGGAATAGTAGTAGTACCTAAAACTTCTTTAGCGATATGAGCAATTAGATTCTCTGTAAGTTCCATAATGTCAGCATAATCAGCATAAGCTTCGTATAATTCAATCATCGTAAACTCTGGGTTATGACGAGTAGAAATACCTTCATTACGGAATACACGACCAATTTCATATACTTTTTCAAGTCCACCTACAATTAGTCGTTTTAAGTGTAACTCAATTGCAATACGCATATATAATTCCATATCAAGCGCGTTATGATGCGTGATAAACGGTCTTGCAGAAGCTCCACCTGCAATAGCATGTAGCATAGGAGTTTCAACTTCTAAATAACCTTGGCTATCTAAATAACGTCTCATAGATTGGATAATTTTACTGCGAGCAATAAATGTTTGTCGGCTATCCATATTCATTAAATCTAAATATCTTTGACGGTAACGTTGTTCAACATCTTGTAAACCATGGAATTTATCAGGAAGTGGTAATAACGCTTTTGAAAGGAATGTATATTCTTTAACTTTAATAGATAATTCCCCTACATTCGTTTTAAATACCACACCAGTAACACCTACAATGTCACCTAAATCAGTAATATCAAAGATTTCATATTGTTCTTCGCCTACAGCATCTTTACGAACATAGATTTGAACTTGTCCATTTAAATCTTGAACATGTGCAAATCCAGCTTTACCTTTACCACGTTTAGTCATTACTCGACCTGCAAATGAAACAACAATCGCTTTTTCTTCTAATTCTTCCTTAGAAAACTGGTCAAATTGTGCTAATAAATCATTTGAAGAATGTGTTCGCACAAACTTTTTACCGAATGGATCGATACCTTTTCCTTCAAGTGTTTTTAATTTCTCCCTACGTATAAGGGCTTGATCATTTAATTCTTCGTGACTCATTTTCTCAACTCCACGTAATTATTCAATAAATATTTAAATACAATATGATTTTAATAGAAAAACTGCCAGTATTTCGATCTGGCAGTTTTGTTTACTATAACTTATTATATTTTGTCAAGCGAAACCTGTCAAACTTACAAAGCTTGAGTAGCTTTCATTTTTTCTCCCACTTCATTAACGTATGTTGTTAATACTTCAACCATTTGAGTACGAGTACTAACCTCGTTAATTTGGTTTCGAACTAATGAAGTGCCTTTCAAACCTTTTAAATACCATGCTGCATGTTTTCTCATTTCCATTACAGCTACATGTTCATTTTTCAAATCAATTAAACGGTCTAAATGCAATAAACATACATCAATTTTTTCACGCGCTTCTGGCTCAGGCATTAATACACCAGATTCCAAGTATTTAACTGTACGATAAATCATCCATGGATTTCCTAATGCAGCACGACCAATCATTACACCATCACAGCCTGTTTCATCTAACATACGCTTGGCATCTTGAGGAGTCTCTACATCACCATTACCGATTACAGGAATCGAAACATGATTTTTAACTTCTTTAATCCAGCTCCAATCAGATTTCCCTTCATACATTTGATAACGCGTACGACCATGCACCGCAACTGCTTTTCCACCTGCTGCTTCAACTGCTTTTGCATTATCTACAACATAAATGTGATCGTCATCCCATCCAAGTCGCATTTTAACTGTAACTGGTTTACTTACATTCTGTGCTACAGCATATACCATTTCATGAATTTTGTTTGGGTCTAAAAGCCATTTAGCTCCTGCGTCTACTTTTGTAATTTTAGGAACAGGACACCCCATATTAATATCAATAATATCTGCATTCGTATTTTCGTCAACGTACTTAGCAGCTTCAACTAATGTTGATTTTTCACCACCAAAAATTTGTAAGCTTAATGGCTTTTCACGTTCATCCATATAAAGCATATCTAATGTTCTTTTATTATTGTGAAGAATAGCTTTATCACTTACCATTTCTGCGCATACTAAACCTGCACCAAATTCTTTTACAGTTAAACGGAAAGCTGAGTTACAAACTCCAGCCATCGGTGCTAATACGACGGGATTTTTCATCTCGATGTCACCAATTTTTAGCACATCCCATCCTCCTTCTATTACAAGAAAACTCTATATTGATAATTCCTCTACACTTACTTTTAATTGTTTTGCACAATCATGCAAAAATTGTTCAGTCGGCATACGATTCCCTCGTTCAACTTCACCTAACACAGAAACAGAAACTCCAAGGTTTTTTGCAAAGCCTTCTTGGGTAAAACCTTTTAATTTTCTAAAAGCCCTAATCCGTCTACCCCACTTTTCAGCTTCCATAATCGAACTCCTTTATCCTCTAAAAATTTAGTTTCAACCTTAATTGATTGGTTAATTTCTTTTAAGGGGATTAATACAAAGCTTCTTTCAAACATTCTCGGGTGCGGTATTCTTAGGTGCTCAACTTCTATATCTTCGTGATTATAGAGTAAAATGTCAAGGTCTATTGTTCTTGGACCCCAACGCAATTCCCTTTTTCTGCCAAGACTTTTTTCGATTCCTTGCGTAACATCAAGTAATTGAAGTGGTGTCAAATTGGTAGAAATTTTAATAACGAGATTTAAAAATGGATCTTGGTCTACGTATCCAACTGGGTCTGTTTCATAGATAGAAGAGATTTGTTCTACTTGAATGTCGGGATGATTCACTAATTCCCTAATAGCCTTTGTAAGAAAACCTTCTCGGTCGCCTATATTCGTTCCTAAACTTAAATATGATTCATTTTTCATATGCGACCTCTTGTTATTTCAACGGCTACAAAATCATAATGTCCTGGTATTGGTGGATCTGGTTTTATGACTTTTACAGTACATTGTTGAATTAAATCATATGTATTTAATATTTGTTTGGCAATTTCTTCAGCCACTGATTCTACTAAATCATAAGACTGACCTTGAACTACTTCTTCGCAGGTTTTAAATAAGTCTGCGTAACTTACTGAATACGCCAAATCATCTGTTTCTCCTGCTTTTTTTGTATCTAATTCGACAATTAAATCAACATTAAATCGTTGCCCTAATGTTTTCTCCTCTTTAAATACACCATGGTATCCATAAAATCTCATACCTGTTACATAAATTTTATCCATTTTTTACTCCAATCTTTAACATTGCATCCATCATTTTAGCCATACGGGAAATCGCTAATACATCATGTACTCGTACAATTTCGCAGCCTTTCGTAATACCTAAACAGACTGTAGCCCCTGTACCTTCCATTCGCTCATGTACTTCAGTACCAAGTACCTCCCCTATAAACCTTTTTCTAGAAGTACCAAGTAACACTGGATAATCCAGCGCTTTGATTTGCTCCATTTGGTTTAAAACATCTAAATTCTGCTCAGCTGATTTTGCAAAACCAACACCCGGATCCAAAATAATCATTTCATCCTTTACGCCTGCGCGTTTTGCTATTTTAATACTTTCAACTAAATCACAGACAAGATCACTCATTAAACTATAATAGTTTTCATCTGTTCGATTGTGCATTAAACAAATTGGAACATTGTACGCAGCAGCCACTTCAGCAATTTTAGGGTCTTTCTTTGCTCCCCAAACGTCATTAATGATTGTAGCTCCTGCTTCAACAGCTTGTTTTGCCACTTCAGATTTATATGTATCAATGGAAATTGGGACATCAATTTCGTTAGATAACGCTTTAATAATCGGAACAACTCTTCTTAACTCTTCGTCTTCGTCAACTATGGCAGCTCCAGGTCTTGTCGATTCCCCACCTACATCTATGATTTTTGCTCCATCAGCAATTAACTTCTTTGCATGTTGTATCGCTAATTCAATTTCGTTGTATCGACCACCATCAGAAAATGAGTCAGGGGTTACGTTTAAAATCCCCATTACAATTGTTTCATTCTGAATTGGTAATGAGTAATTTCCACAAATCAAGGGTTTTGTTGCTCTTCTCACGCTTGTTCACTTCTTTCCATTTCATTCATGCTTAATAAGGTTTTTCGGTGCAGTCTATAATCCTTTTGCAAATCCTTTAATACGCTACTTTCACTAACATTAAAGATCCGCTCGCCAATTACTGTAACGGGAATAATTTCTTGGATCGAGTTTGAAATAAATATTTCATCCGCTTTTAACAGCTCTTGCTCTGTGTAGAAGCCTTCTTCTACTATAATCCCTTTTAATTTGGCCCAATGAATCACGAACTGTCTCGTTATCCCATTCAAGATTCCCGTATCAACGTGTGGTGTATATATTTGACCTTGGTTAATAAAGAAGAGATTTGAAACAATACCTTCTGAAAGAAACCCATCTTTGTTTAAAAAGATTCCTTCTATACTTGGTGAGTTACCGATTTCTTTTTTACCGATAATATTATTTAAATAATGATGAGACTTTAAACGCTCTTTTCCTTCAGGAGAGTTTCGAGGGGTATTTAGTATTACCCCTTCTTTCTCTAAGATATTACTTTCATACATAGGTTTAATAAAAATGATTGTATTTGGATTCGAATATATACCAGTGTATAAACCTATTTCACCTTCACCTGCTGAAACATTTAAACGTATATACGCATCTTGTAACTCATTTATTTCAATTAACCTATTTAAAATCGTTTGTATTTCCTCATCTAGCAAATCCCACTCGATATTCAGTTTCAATAACGACTTTCTTAAACGCTTTAAATGATCAAATAATAAAAATGGATGCCCATTATAGATCCGAAATGTTTCAAATACTCCTAAGCCATATAAAAAGCCATGATCAAATGGAGATATTTTCACTTCATGATCGTTCAAGAATTCTCCATTAAAATATAGTTTCATACTGTACTCCTAGACGGTTTATATGCTTTTAAAAAGTTTCTAAGCATTTCTTTACCGAATTGTGACATAATCGATTCCGGGTGAAATTGTACTCCTTCAATCGGTAATGTCTTATGTTTTAAAGCCATGATTTCTCCCTCATTCGTCCAAGCTGTTATTTCTAGCTCCTCAGGGAAAGTTTCTTTTTTAACAATTAAAGAGTGATATCGTGTCACATCAATTGGTGATGGTAGATCATTAAATAATCCTAAACCTTCATGTGTAATTGCCGATGTTTTTCCGTGCATTAAGCGTTCTGCACGCACTACGTCTCCTCCAAACACTTGAGCGATTGATTGGTGACCTAAGCATACGCCTAAAATTGGGATTTTCCCAGCAAAGTGTTCAATTGCTTTTAAACTGATTCCAGCTTCGTTTGGTGTACAAGGACCTGGTGAAATCATCAAATAAGATGGGGCTAATGCTTCGATTTCTTCTAAAGTAATTTCATCATTTCGTTTTACAATTAACTCTTCACCTAATTCGCCTAAATATTGAACTAGATTATAGGTAAATGAATCATAATTATCAATCATTAATATCATTTTACATTCCCACCCAACTTGGCTTTTTCTTCGCTTACTTTCTTAGCTGTCCATAAAGCTTGAGCTTTCTTAAGACTTTCTAAATACTCATGTTTTGGATTAGAATCAATTACAATGCCAGCACCAGCTTGTACAAAAGCTTGCTGATCTTTTGTAATCATTGTTCGAATCGTAATATTCAACTCCATATCTCCTGTAAAGCTAATCCATCCAACAGAACCTGTATAAATGCCACGCTTGGTCGGCTCTAGTTCTTCAATAATTTCCATTGTACGGATTTTCGGAGCTCCTGTTATTGTTCCCCCGGGAAATACTGCTTTTAATAAGTCAAATGAATCTTTATCCTTTTGTAGCTCACCTCTAACATTTGAAACAAGGTGCATTACATGCGAATACTTTTCGATTACTAATAGTTCGTCTACTTCAACAGTTCCATATTCGCATACTCTTCCTAAATCATTGCGCTCTAAATCAACTAGCATAATATGCTCAGCTTGTTCTTTTTCATTTGAACGTAGTTCTTCCATCAATTGTTGTTCTTCTTCAACTGTTTTACCACGAGACCTTGTACCCGCTATTGGTCTTGTCCAAACTTCTTGATCACGTTTTGCTACTAATAGCTCTGGTGAGCAACTAACAATTTGAAACTCGTCAAAATCTAAATAGGACATATATGGTGAAGGATTTATTTCTCTAAGCTGCTCATATATATACAGTGGGTCTGTGACAAGCGTCTCAGATTGTAGCACGGATAAATTCACCTGGAATACATCCCCCGCACTGATATATTCTTTAACATTTCCAACAGCATCCGTAAATTTTTGTTCAGACATATAAATCGTTTTTTCAATCTCTTCGGTAGAAATTCTTCTAGATAAATCGATTTGCTCAATTTCACTAATGAAGAACTCTTCTAAAGAGTCTATTCGTTCTTGTGCCTGATCAGCATTTTTCATTTCATCTATAACAATAAAATATAATTGATTTTCTTGATGGTCATAAATAACAACTTCATGGAAGATTAATAAATAAACATCTGGAATATTGTAGACATCCTCAGCCATTGTCGGTAGGTCTTCGATATAATGGTTACAGTCATATGTGAAATAACCGATTGCCCCACCTTGAAATGGTGGTAGGTCATCTCTTTTTTCCGTTGTGTATTTAGATAGATATTCCTTTGCTAATTCAATTGGATTCCCTTCATACTCCACTTTCCCGGAGCATCCTTCAATCCCTACTTCGATCGTTAATTTATTATCTTTCCCATATAACTTCGCAACAGGATTAGATGCCATAATTGAATATCTACCGTCACGACCACTTTCAAGAAGAACGGCATTCTTTTTCTCTTTTGCCGTTTCTACAAAGTATTTAAAGAAAGGTGTAGTATATTTGATAACTTTTGAAAAGATTTCATAATTCATGTGAATATCCCCCTCTGATAGCGCTTCTTTTTTCATTTTACACAAAAAGTAAGAAGTATACATCAAAGCATTTTATGGAAAAACAAAAAACCCCTTTGCTCACTTGCAAAGGGATTTTAAATTTATTATTTAATCCATCAAAAAATTACTCAAATTGGAATAATGCTGTACTTAAATAACGCTCTCCATTACTTGGAATGATCGCAAGTACTTTTTTACCTTTTCCAAGTTTTTTTGCAACTTGTAAAGCAGCACTAATTGCAGCACCAGAAGAGATACCGACAAGTATACCTTCTTCTTTTGCTACTTTTCTAGCCGTCTCCATTGCATCGTCATTTTTGATTTTAACGATTTCATCATAAATATCCGTGTTCAATGTTTCAGGGATAAAACCTGCTCCAATACCTTGAATTTTATGCGGACCTGGTTTACCACCTGATAAAACTGGAGAGTCCTCAGGTTCAACTGCGACAATATTAATTCTAGGGTAAGCTTCTTTTAAAACAGCTCCTGCACCGGAGATTGTTCCTCCTGTACCTACTCCTGAAATAAATGCATCAAGTTGGTCTCCCATTTGTTCAACAATTTCAGGACCAGTTGTTAAACGGTGAACTTCAGGATTTGCAATATTATTAAACTGCTGTGGAACGAAATATCCATTTTCTTTTGCTAATTCATCAGCTTTACGAATTGCTCCTCCCATTCCTTCAGGGCCTGGAGTTAGAACTAATTCTGCGCCATATGCACGTAATAAGTTTCGTCTCTCAATACTCATTGTTTCTGGCATTACTAGAATTGATTTATAGCCTTTAGCAGCTGCTACCATTGCTAATCCGATACCAGTATTTCCACTAGTTGGTTCGATAATTGTATCACCTGGTTTTATTAAACCTTTTTTCTCCGAATCCTCAATCATCGCAAGTGCAATACGATCTTTAACACTGCTACCAGGATTCATAAACTCTAGTTTTAAGTAAATTTCCGCGCTGTCCTCGTCTACTAATCTGTTAAGTTTTACAATTGGAGTTCTACCGATTAATTCGTAAACTGAATTTGCAACTTTCATTTCATCCACTCCTAATTCCTAGTATATTGACCTGTTTAATATACATTATGTAAAAAACAAAAGAATCTGTCAATTACTTTCTCCTATACATAACTTGTATGAAATCCATAATAAATTATGAAAAGAAAGCTCGACAAATTCCTTCAATTTTCACCTACAATTTGTTAATTAATTCTTTTAATTGTTCATCAGAATAATGATAAGGTTGATTACAGAAATGACATGTTACTTCTGCTTCTCCATCCTCTTCTAATATTAATTCCAATTCTTGTTTACCAATGCTTAAAAGAGCACCCTCAATTCTCTCTCTTGAGCATTGACATTGGAATTTTACATCCATCGTTTCTAAAACTTTAACCTCTTCTTTTCCTAACACTTCATATAAAATTTCTTCTGGCGTCAGGCCTTCTTCAATTAGTTTAGAAACTGGTTTAATTGTTTTTAAACGATTTTCAATTTGCTTGATACATTCTTCACTTGCACCAGGTAAGATTTGAATAATAAATCCTCCACTTGCTAAAATCGAATGATCTGGGTTTACTAATACGCCGACACCTACAGATGAAGGTGTTTGTTCAGATACAGCAAAATAGTAAGTAAAGTCTTCACCAAGTTCACCTGATACAATAGGTACTGAACCTGTGAAAGGTTCTCTCATACCAATATCTTTAACAACTGAGATTGTACCTACAGTACCAACAGCTTTTGCTACATCAATTTTTCCATGTTTGTTAAGTTCAGTTTGTACATGCGGATTTTGTACATATCCTCGCACTTCACCTTTTGCATTACTATCGACTAAAATATGGCCAATTGGTCCATTACCTTCAACCTTTAATGTTAACTTCTCATCGCCTTTTAACATAGCACCCATCATTGTAGCAGCTGTTAGTGTACGACCTAATGCAGCAGAAGCGTTTGACCAAGTGTCATGACGTTCTTGAGCTTCTTTTACAATATTTGTTGATTTAACGCTATATGCACGGACTTCACCGTTAAAAGCTAATGCTTTTACTAAATAATCTTTCATGTTGTACCCCTTTTTATGAATTTCGTTTATAAATTAAATGTAGACCTTTTAATGTTAAATATGGATCCATGACATCAATGATATCCGATTCCTTAGATATTAAAGATGCAAGTCCGCCTGTTGCTATAACAGTAGGTTCTACCTTCGCTTGAACTTTCATTCGTTTTACAATCCCTTCAACTTGACCTACATAACCATATAGGATTCCAACCTGCATTGCTTCTACAGTTGTACGACCAACAATATTAGAAGGTCTTGAAAGCTCTATACGAGGCAGTTTTGAAGCCTTTGTATAGAGTGCCTCTGTTGAAATATTGATGCCTGGTGCAATTGCCCCACCGATATAATTCTTATTTTCATCTATATAACAATATGTAGTAGCTGTTCCGAAATCTACAATAATCAGCGGACTTCCGTATTGTGCGATCCCAGCAACCGCATTAACAATTCGGTCGGCGCCAACTTCTTTCGGATTATCATATTTTATGTTTAAACCTGTTTTTATACCAGGACCAACGATTAGTGGCTTTTGTTTAAAGTATTTTGTTGCCATTCTTTCCAGTGAGAACATAATCGGTGGGACAACTGATGAAATAATAACTGCATGAAACTCATCAAACCCAATACCTGCATATTCAAGTAATGAACCAATGACCATACCGTACTCATCTTCTGTTTTATAACGATTCGTCTCAATTCTCCAATGATGTATTAACTCATCTTCTTGGTAAACACCTAAAACAGTATTTGTATTTCCTACATCGATTACAAATAACATATAATCCACCGTCTCTCCATTTCAAAAATAAAACTTTTTATTTTATATTTTTTGTCTCAAGTACATTTTTTAATCACTATAAAAATAATGATAACACAAGTTGATAGTAGTTTAAAAATAGATGCTTTTTGCTGTGGACATAGGTTCGTACTGGTTTATTAAAACACTTCAGTGAACCCATTTCCCTAATGGTTTGGCTTACTTGAATTTCCACCAATAAACAAAAGAAAGAGTGTCTAGAAAGACACTCTTAATTTTTTATTCAGTGATTTTAGGCTCAGTTGGTTCATCATTCTTTTTAGTAATGTTGACTTTAACCTCATCTTTTGAAGATGGAGATGTAGGAAGTGTGCCTTGTTCCCAAAGACTCTTAATTCCTTTTGCATCTAAAGTTTCCACTTCTAATAATGTGTTAGCAAGCAAGTCTAATTTATCGCGATGCGTCTTAATAATATCAGTTGCCTTTGCATAACATTCTTTAATGATTGTTTGAATCTCAACGTCGATTTCATAAGCAATTTTATCACTATAATTTTGTTCATTATTAAAGTCTCTACCAAGGAATACACTTCCTCCTTGAGATTGACCAAACTGTAATGGACCTAGTTTATCGCTCATACCGAACTCAGTAACCATACGACGAGCAATACCTGTTGCACGTTGGAAGTCATTATGAGCCCCTGTACTTACTTCACCAAATACCACTTCTTCAGCAACACGTCCACCAAGTAGACCTGTAATTTTATCAAGTAATTCTGGTTTTGTCATAAAGTAACGATCTTCTTTTGGAAGCATTACTGCATAACCACCAGCTTGACCACGAGGTACAATTGTTACTTTATGAACCATTTCAGCCTCGTCTAACACTTGGCCAATAACCGTATGTCCAGCTTCGTGGAACGCAACAATTTTTCGCTCTTTTTCAGATATAACTTTATTTTTCTTAGCAGGTCCCGCAATTACACGGTCAGTTGCTTCGTCAATATCAAGCATATCGATTTTCTTTTTATCACGACGAGCCGCAACTAATGCCGCTTCGTTTAATAAATTCTCTAAATCTGCACCAGAGAATCCAGGAGTTCTTTGAGCAATAGCTTTTAAATCTACATCTGGTGCCAATGGTTTATTTCTTGAGTGAACTTTTAATACTGCTTCACGTCCTATTACATCTGGACGATCTACTGTAATCTGTCTGTCAAATCGACCTGGACGTAATAATGCTGGGTCTAGAACATCTGCACGGTTTGTTGCAGCGATGATGATAATACCTTCGTTAGCACCAAAACCATCCATTTCAACAAGTAACTGGTTTAATGTTTGTTCACGCTCATCGTGACCTCCACCTAATCCAGCGCCACGTTGACGACCTACAGCATCGATCTCATCTATAAATATGATACAAGGAGCGTTTTTCTTCGCGTTTTCAAATAAGTCACGAACACGAGAAGCACCGACCCCTACAAACATTTCAACGAAATCAGAACCACTGATTGAGAAGAATGGAACTCCAGCTTCTCCTGCAACAGCTCTTGCTAATAATGTTTTACCTGTTCCAGGAGGTCCTACTAATAGTACCCCTTTAGGAATTCTTGCACCTAATTCAGAAAATTTTCGAGGATCCTTCAAGAACTCTACTACCTCAACAAGCTCTTGCTTCTCTTCATCTGCACCTGCAACATCTTTAAATCGTACTTTCTTTTTCTCGTCATTATATAGACGAGCTTTGCTCTTCCCAAAATTCATAACACGGCTTCCGCCACCTTGTGCATTATTCATTAGGAAGAAGAAAAGGATGAAAATAATGACAAATGGAATGAGTGAAGTGAAGATTTGCACCCATGCACTTGTTGTTTCAGCTGGATTCCAATTAGCCTTTATATTATAGTCAGCAACTGCTTTGTTAACTATTTTTGTCGTTTCGTCACTAATTGGTACTTGAGTTTGGAAAGATTCGCCTTTTTTTACGTCTGTAAAGTGACCTCTTACTATGTACACTCCATTTTTAGGTTGGATAGATGTTAAACTGCTAACATCACCTTTTTGTAACTTAGTATAAAATGTATCGTAACTTACTTTCTTAACTTGAGATTCTGGCCCATTGAAATATGTAACAACACCAATCACAACTAAGAAGATTAATATGTAAAAGACTGTATTACGGAAAATTCGATTCAATTCCAAACCTCCTCTCTATCAATTTAATTACTTTATATAGTAGCATAGTTATACCATGTAAACAAACGAATAAAACTTGACTTATTTCGTGTAAACTTCAGGTTTTAAAACGCCAACATATGGCAGATTTCGATAACGTTCAATATAATCTAAACCATATCCTACTACGAAAGCATCTGGTACTTCGAAACCAACTAAATCAGCCTCGATATTTGCTTTACGTCCGCTTGGCTTATCTAATAAAGTAACGATTTTAACTGTATTAGCTTTGCGATGTTTAAATAGTTCAACTAAATAATTTAAAGTTAGACCACTATCAATAATATCTTCTAGAATGATTACATCTCTTCCTTCTACAGAAGTATTTAAATCTTTTACAATTTTTACTTCACCAGAAGAAACTGTACTATGTCCATAACTAGAAACATCCATAAAATCAATTTCGATATATGTATCAATATGCTTGATAAGGTCAGACATGAACGGAAGAGCTCCTTTTAAAACACCCACTACTAGTGGAAAGCGGTCTTTGTACTCTTCAGTTAGTACTGCACCTAATTCTACTACTTTTTGTTGAATTGCCTCTTCACTTACTAATACTTGTTGAATGTCTTGTTTCATTTTTTCCTCCTAGAAACTCTTAGAAACCACCTGTATTGCAATGAGTGACTCATCTGTCGAAAAATTTCTTTCAAATGCAGATTTCTTTACGAAAGGTACCCATAATATATTATTTTGACTATCCGTAATTATTGGCCATTCATCACGTAATGATTGTTTCATTTTTTCATCAATAAATATATCTTTTAACTTTTTTGACCCATTCATACCCTTTAATGACATTCGATCACCATTCTTTCGATTCCGAACAATGAGTGGAAAAGAAACATCCTTGATAGAACAAATAAACGTGTCATTTTTTTGTTCAAAACATTGATTGTTTAATTCAACTTTAATTGAAAAACCATTTGGTAGTTCGTATTCGCCAGGCTCATTAATAGAAATAGTATAATCCTTCACATTCATTTGTTCGAATGTAAAGAGGCATTCATTATATGAGCGTGTGACAAAAAGTCCTCCAGGTAAATGCTGCTCCCACGTAGATTTTTCATTTCGTATTAAAGTCAGAATTGAATTAAGATGCCCTTGTGTCAAGCCTTTAGGGATAGATAGGTAGACATAATCTAATATTAGATGAATACATCTTCTTTGTAAAGATATAGGCATATTTAAAAACTGTTTAACGTCAATAGTGACTGCTTGCTTTTCTTTATTTTTTATAACTGTATTCATTGCGTCTTCAGTTAATTCCATTAAATATAGATCATCTTCCAATTGCTGTCTACTAAACTGCTGGAATCTTTTATGTGCAGTTGGATTTTCTTCAAAAATAAAAGGTAGAATATGATGTCTAAATCGATTTCTTGTGTAAACATCTTTATCATTACTTGGATCTTTTCGAGGGATAATACTTTGTTCGTGACAATATGTAGTTAATGCTTGTTTTCTTAAATCTAAAAAAGGACGAATAATTTCGCCTGTACTAAAAGATCTCTTTTCCCTAATGCCAGCGTAACCGACCTGCGAGCTACCTCTTACTAAGCGCATTAAAATCGTTTCAACTTGGTCTTCCCCATGATGACCTAACGCTAAGTAATTCGCTTCATATTTATTCATCACTTCGTCAAAAAAACGATATCGACATTCCCTTGCCGCCAATTGACTACTTAAACCCGTTTCCTCGATATACTGATTCACATTTATGCTCTTACCTTCAAATTGTACGTTATTTTGGAGGCACCAGTTCTTAACATATTCTAAATCATCTAAAGATTCTTGTCCTCTAAACATATGATCTACATGTGCGATAATAATCGAGAACTCATATTCTTCCCTAATTGATAAAAAAGAATGAGCTAACGCCATTGAGTCTGGACCTCCAGAAACACCGATCACAATTACACTATTTCTGATAATATTGTTTTGTTTTATAAATTCCTTTAATTGATTAATTACCATTTACCTATACTCCTAAATGAAAGTAAAATTCATATCTATATGTTACCATTCACACAAATGGAGTACTATAATTTACATCTGATAATAAAAATATAATGCATAAGCCAAGCCCATTAGCAGGAGAATGGTCGACGTTTCGAACCAGTGAATTCTTTTTTTCTTTTGCTTCACTTGGACATTGTTCCCTGCTCTTGTCTGTGTTGATTGGTTAGGTTTTTGATTCTGATTAGTTGAATTTCTAGGTTGATTTGTAGGCTGGCTATGTTTTTTTGATTGTGTTGATTGATTAGCTGTCTGATTTTGCTTTTTCGATTGCCTTGTTTGATTCATCGTTTGTGCTGTAGTAGCTTGATCCTTTTTACTCTTCTTCTTTTTTGTAGCATTTATCTTTTGTTCATACATTAATAGAGCTTGTTTCATAGCACTCGCATTAACATATTCCCCTTTTAATCCCTTCATTAGAAATTCTTTATATGGATTAAGGGTTTGTGTTTGCGTTATTATTTGTTCAATTTGATTTATTCCCAACCCGTTTTTTAAAAACTGCTTTTTACAATGCAAGTGGATAAAAATCATCGTAACAGCAAATAAGTCATAGGAAACTTCTGCTTTTCTTGAACCTAAGCCCCAGTAACCACGATCAAAGAACTCCGTAAACTCTTTAACTGCACGTCCAATTTGAGTAACCCCTCCAAAATCGATCCACTGGATTTTATTTGGTTCTTTCGTAACTAGTAGATTATCTGTTTTTAAATCTCCAAAAATAAAGCCTTTATGGTGCAATTTATCTAACAATGATAAAACTTGTATGATAAAAATACTACTCCATTCCATTCCATTTCTTTCAATAAATTTTGGTAAACTTACACCATTTACGTATTCCATAACATAGTAATAGCAGCATTCATTTGTTACTGGAATTATATAGTCATCTACATCGATAAAAGAAGGCCCAAGGATTGAATCCTGGACCTGTGTGATTTTTTTTAAAACATTTACTTCGTTCGTGATATTAGTAGAATCTTTACTCAGCTTAATAGCAACATCTCCAGTTTTTCCAGAAGCTAGATAAACTGTTCCATTTGCTCCATTTCCAAGTAAACTCTTAATTTCGTATTTGTTTTTATTCCACTTTCCAGTAATGAGAGTCCCAGGCGCTAAATTAATCTGCCCATTCAATTGATTGTTCATCATCACCATTATTACCTCTATTGTAGTTTTGTTCGTTAAAATAGTTTAAAGCCTCACGTAGAGCAGGACCGGTTGGCGTCATACCGCCCATCGTTAACTTAGGAAAAATTGTGTTTAGTTTTTCTAACTTAGGTGTCCAATCTAGTAATTTATCTACATCGTCATGTTTCCCGGGAAATATAAATAACGAGTAGGCATTTTCTCCTGTTCTTGAGTTTAAACTAATTTGTAAATCAAATAATGATTCCTTAACAGTTTCTAGTTTGTCTTTCATACTAGCACTCGTATCTACTAAAATTATAACTTCTAAACCTACAGTTTCACCGATATCCTCTACAACCTCATATACCTCTTCTCGTTTTGAAGGAGGAAGTGATTCAATCGAATTGCTATCACCTAAAATTTGCTTTAATTCTTTATTAACAAATCCTTGAATTGTTTGTGTCATCGCTTTTCTAGTAACCATTTGGACAGTTTGAGAAAGTTGCTTTGTGTAAACGACTTGACTAATCCCTCCACCAGCTTTAGCAATTTCCTCGATTTCCTTTAAACCGTCACCACTTTGTACATTTTCATCTAAAATTCCAATTACATTTACTGTAATACCGTATTCTTGTGCCAGGCTTGAAACAGCTAACGGATCTTCACCATGGTTTGAATAACCATCAGTTATTAATAGAATTTGTTTTAATTTTCCCTTATACATACAAAATCCCCTCCGCGTAAAAGTTGTTACCATTTTGTCCAATTACGGGAGGGGATAAACCTTTATTTATTTTATTTTACTAAGCCATCGCACTATATGATGAGATTGATGACCACTCTGGTAAGTTTCGTTTAACAACTGCAACTACAACCGTCATATCATCATTAATATCACCTGTATTCGAACGAATAACTTCCTCGAGTAACAACTCTGCTACTGATTGTGGATCATCCGTTTCAAATTCACTTATTTTACGTTTCATCCACATTTCATAATTTTCAACATGTTTAGGACCTTCAAAAATACCATCACTCATCATAATTAATAAGTCTCCAGCTTTTAACTGCTCACTTACGACTTCTACATCAAATTCATCTATGATCCCAATTGGTAAATTACTACCTTCAATTTTGATAACTTGCTTGCCTCGTTTCACAAAGCTTGGCGATGAACCAATTTTTAAGAATTTAGCTGAAGCATCGTGTAAATCGACCATCGCTAAATCTAGCGTAGCAAAGACCTCTTCAGTAGTACGTAATGATAAAATCGAATTAATCGATTTAATAGCGACAGTTTCTTCAATACCTGAATTTAATATTTTTTGAAGTAGTTTTAGTGTTTCATTACTTTCAATATGAGCTCGCTCACCATTTCCCATACCATCACTAATCGCAATAGCGTGCTTTCCTGCTCCAACATCCATTATTTTAAATGCATCACCCGAAATAAAGCCCCCACCTTTAGCTGCAGTCGCAACCCCGGTTTCAATAACAAATGCCTTATCTGATCCGAATGTAACTAGGTAATTACCTCCATTCGGTATTGTCGCTGCCTCTTCTTTTAACACGACAATCGTCTCTTTTAAAATATCTGATAGGATTGGCGCAATTAATTTTTGACATTCACCGTACTCGTTTTCAAACGGAATTAATATATCTATATCAATATTACCTTGCTCTAAGTTATAAATCTCTACTTGGCTAACGTCAATTCCAAAGTTTAATAAAGCTTGTAGGATTTGGTCTTCCTGCAATTGATGATTTTCTTTTTCTCGTTGAATCTCTTTTGCAAAATCGACCATTACTTTTGAAACCCCACGCAATTGCTCTGCCACTAATCTTCTACTTTCCTGAACTTGTTTTTTAAGTCTTTGATTTGCACGGAAGTAGAAAACCTCTTGCTTCATTAAATCCGCCATTTTTGAAGAACGTTGGCAATATTTCTCCCACTCTCTCATAAATTGGCCATTCTTAATGAGCTGATCCTTTTCAACTAAATGCATCATATTTTCCATGTATTGATATGTTCGGTCACCATTGTTTGACCAGCAATGGTCCTTTTTCATACAACTATTACAACACTTATTTGAAATACTGCAAATAAACAGTTCTTCATCAGTTAATTCGTCCTCAATATGTGCAAACTGGCTAGGCTGTGAAAAACTTGCAGATAATGCTTCAAACACGTTTGAAAATTGAGTAATCCGATTGGCTGTCAAATCTCTTATTTTACGCAAGTATTGTTGTTGATCTGTAGAGTGTTCTTCTGTTCCTGGTACTAATTTAGCTAATTGTTTAAGTAGGAAAGATGGCGTTATTAAGAATAAGACAATCGCTATTACTGATTCAATGATTGAAAAAATAATATCTGATTGTTTCTCAGCATAAAAGCTAATGAGGCATGTCCCAATTAATAGACCAGCTGCCGCACCTAATCTTTTTCCCTCTTTAAGGAGGCCACCAAGTAATCCAGAGAATGCTAATAAGCTCATTTGATATAGACTCGAAACACTCGCTAAACTTAGTATAAGGCCCGTTACAACCCCTACTGTACAACCGACCGTTCCTCCAGCCACGAAGGCAAATAGTAAGACAATATATCTAGTTACAATATGCTGAATAGATAAATCTTGAATATACCAATCAGTTGTCCCCGTCACAACTGAAGCTAAAAGAATAACCAAACATACGATTTCTTCAACCCCTAAAAGCTGTTTTCTTTTAGGAATGGCGAGTAAAGGCACACTTTGGAAAAAGATCATCGTTAAAATAAAACTTAATCCCGCTTCAACTGATGCCATCAAAACGTCATACATCAGAACTTCTTGTTGAAAAGCATAAGTAATTAATAGATGACTAATAAATACTGATAAAAAAACTTGAAAAGGTACTAGACCTATATAGTGTCGTTTAACTCTAGCGAAGAAAATATTAAGGATAAAAAATAGGATAATCGTGGCAAATGCATAACTAACCGTTTCAATTGACACAGTTAATGAACCGATCATAAGAGCAACAAAAGCTATTCCAGTACGCTCACGTTTCATCATATAAACTGAGGCAAAAAACGGTAATACAAACGGGAGAATATGTGATAGTATCAACGCTCGTCCTAATAAAAATCCCGTTAAAAAGATTAGTAACCCAAAGTCAAAGAATGCTCTCTCTAATTTGGTTTTAATTGATTTAGAAGATTGCCGAAATACTGATTGAAATCCATTAGTAGGGACCAAGCTTGCTGAAGAATTAGAAGACCCTCTTTGCAGTTTCGTCATATTTCCACCTCATCCGAATTGGTTTATTGAACATATTTTAACTTGTCCAATTGAAGGAATATGTCAAAATGACAAAGGCAAATAAAAGTTTTCTTCGACGGAAAAAGCTTTTACCTACAACTGTTTTACAAAATATGAGGAAAGCTAGCAGCATAATTTCTCTAATAGGGTAAAAGAAACGCAATTATTAAATTTTATGTCAATCGAAATTCAGAATAAGAAGAGAAAGTATGGAATGAAGAGTGAGATTAAAAGATGTGGACGCATGTTCCTGGAAAAGAAAAAACGCTTAGCCTCTCTTATAGAGACCAAACGTTTTTGTTGTTGTATGACCCGTACGGGATTCGAACCCGTGTTACCGCCGTGAAAGGGCGGTGTCTTAACCACTTGACCAACGGGCCGTTAAAGGGAATGGTAGCGGCGGAGGGAGTCGAACCCACGACCTCACGGGTATGAACCGTACGCTCTAGCCAGCTGAGCTACACCGCCATTATCTTTAAACGACAAGATTTATATTATCATGGTACTAATTAACCGTCAACAGTTTTTTTAAATCTTATTTTATTATTTTTTTTCATACAAAAACGCACCCATTAAAGAGTGCGTGTTCTATATACCTATTTATGTCCTGACAAGGTAGGAAATTAGCCTCGACGAGCTCCACGGCCACCACGTTTAGATTCTGTGTTACGTTTTAATGAAGCTAGACGGTCTTCACTGTCTTTTAAAAATTTACTCATTTTTTGATCAAATGTTTCTTTAACCGGACGTTGATCCGAACGGTTTTGATTTTTGCCACGGTTACCACCACCGCCACCTCCATATGAAGGTCTGCTTTGACGAGGTCTTTGCTCACGCTCTCCCTCTTTTACTGGTGGACGTTCTTTCGCTTTTTTGATTGAAAGACCGATTTTACCGTCTTTTTCAACATTGATTACTTTTACTTCTACTTCATCGCCAACTTTTAAATGTTCGTTAATATCTTTAACATAGTTGTCAGCTACTTCACTAATGTGAACAAGTCCAGTTACTCCTTCTGGTAACTCTACAAAAGCACCAAAATTTGTAATCCCTGTAACTTTCCCACTAACTTTGCTGCCTACCTCAATTGACATAAAAAAAATGCTCCTCCTTAAAAATGTTAACTGGATTTACTATATTATATAAAATTATAAAAACAAGTGTCAATGAAACGATAATTACTTGATATTAGGAAAAATTATTTCTCCCTTTTTAGAAAAAAATAAGTTTTTTCTAGCTAACTCAATAATATATTGATCATCGTTCAATTGGTCGATCATGCGCTTCGAATCCTCTACCGTACTCTTAGTTTTCTTTAACTCAACCTTTGCTAGTTTTAGTTGCTTTACTTTAGATGAATACACATGTTGTTGTGTTACATAATGAGATTGTAATAAAAAGAATAGGGGGACAGTTAAAAAGCAGAATAATGAAATTCGCACTAAAAACTTTTTAAAACTCCTTCTCCTTGGCTTAACACCATTTTCCTCAACTAAAGTAATATTTTGTTTATCTTGAACTTGTCTAGTTAAATCTAATTTTCTCGCATGTTCCACCTATTTCTTCCTCCTATCTAAAAGGTCCTTTACTTTTTTAATAGTAGTAAGGAAGATATTCTTGAATTTTCCGAAAACTCCTTTAAATTGTATTAAATAGTTTTTGACTCGTTTTGGCACAAAAAACCAACATACTCTGCCGAAAAACAAAAGAATTGATAGTACTACGTTGTAAACTAAACGGATTAGTCGAATAAGGAGTCCATAAATAAACAAAAGAATGATAATTATTACCTGAATAATCCACTTTATAGGTTTTACAATAAATATTACGATCAACTTTACTATAATGCGATAAATGCTAATAACTAGTTGAATAACAAGTTCTAATATTTTTTTATAAATAGTTCGAAAAAGACTTTGATATGCCGCATAACCACATAGTAAAGCTAATAGTAAATAAAACCTAAGTGCACCTTCATTAACTAAGTATAATACATAAAAAACTAATAGAGCTTGAAAAATCCAAAATAATATATCAGTTGCAAATACAATCAATCGATTACGAGTACCTCGATATAAAAAACGATGGTATGTATCTAGTGCCATACCAAGATAAGCACCCATACCGACCATCGCTATCATAGAGTAGAACTGAACGTTTAAGCTCATTTAAATAGCTTGCTAAAGATTCCTTTAGCTTTCCCCGAGTTGTATTCGTCAATATAACAAAGTTCATTAATCTTTCCCTTGATTGCTACATGACCTTTTTCTACATCGAGGTTTTTCATTTGTAAATTATGACCTTTAATATGCAAAAAGCCTAAAGCTGTTTCTAATAGGAACTCTTCACTATCAAAGCTCTCAACCTGTTTTACTCCAGTAATTTCAAGATATCTTCTACTTTTTAACGATAAATCCTGCTCGATTATTTGGCTTGTATTTTTCGCATTTAACTCATATGGATTATTCATACTAGTCCCTCCATTTACATAAACTGTACCTCTTGTAAATCGATTCCTAATACAGTGTTATTTGTACAAGTATATGAAGGGACAACTTTTTTAGAACAAGCTATCTGACAGTTTTTCCTCACTAATGATTGTATACATTGCATCTGCTTCTTCTTTTCGAACGGTCTCTTTAAGTAAATTAATTTTTGCTGTAACAATTTTTTGTCCAAATCGAATTTTTAATTCGTCATTTACTTTGACTTCTGTAGATGCTTTTGCAACTGTTCCATTGATTGTTATTCTTCCTTGGTCAGCTACTTCTTTTGCAAGTGTACGACGCTTAATAATTCTCGATACTTTTAAAAATTTATCAAGTCTCATAATTTATTCTCCTCAATTCTCATTCAATAAGACATTATTCATATTTTTTAGCTTCATTCCATATCTCATCCATTTCTTCAAGAGATACATCAGAAAATGTCTTGTTTATTTCACGAAGTCTTGATTCAATATATTGAAAACGTTTTGTAAATTTCATATTTGTTTTTAAAATCGCTTCTTCAGGATTTACATCTATAAAACGTGCTAAATTAACAATACTAAATAAAAGATCACCAAGTTCCGCTTCAACTTTAGACTGATCGTTCAATTTGATGGCATCAAGTACTTCAGCTAACTCTTCGTTAACCTTATCCACTACTGGCGGTAGTTCCTTCCAATCAAACCCTACTTTCGCAGCCTTAGTTTGAAGTTTCTCTGCTTTTAATATTCCTGAAAGATCCTTTGGTATGCCTGAAAGAACAGATTCAATGACATGTCCTTTTTCAGCTTGTTTTAATTCTTGCCAATTTTTTAGTACGTCTTCCTCATCATTCACATGAACTGTTGAAAATACGTGAGGGTGACGATAGATTAGTTTGCTTACTAATCCTTGAATTACATCTTGGATTGAGAAGTAACCTTCATCTTCTCCAATTTGGGCGTGTAACATGACTTGAAGTAAAACATCTCCAAGTTCTTCAATAATATGATCGTCATCTTCTTCATCGATTGCTTCAAGTAGCTCATAAGCCTCTTCTAATAAGTATTTTTTCAATGATTCATGTGTTTGCTTTTGATCCCACGGACATCCATTAGGGCCTCTTAAAGTAGCAATGACAGAACGAAGTGTTTCAAATTGATGATACAGATCCTCTTCATTTTTAACTGGAGGTACATAAACGCTTGTCAAATTATTAATTGATGTATCGCGATCTAACTCATATAGTGGTACTCTTCTTATTTGCTCATTTGAACTACCCGCTGCCGTAACTATTACGACTTCATAATCATCAGGAAGCTGCTCCATTAGCTTTAATTTCGCGTGTGAGGCAGTCATTTGATCGTAAACCTGGCAGATGATCAAATGCTGTCTAAACGTAATCGACTCCGCCCCTAAATCCGTTGCATCAACAAACTGGAAGCCTTCGATTGGATCAATTTTCAAACTTGTAAACATCGCATCTAAGAAGCTTTGTCCACCTTTGATGTCTAGCTGGATATTTCCTTCATCTGCAAGCTCTATTAATAGCTGAACAGTTTTTTCCGCTACAAGAGGATGGCCTGGTACAGCATATGTAATTGCACCTTCTTCAGAAACTTTCACCAGTAGTTGAACAATTTCTTCATATACCTCTTCAAAACGATCATGTTTTTCATAAATTTCATCGAATGATTGGAACGTTAATCCTTCTTTTTCTAATTCACTTATAACAGGGTGGTCTTTTGTACGTAAATAAAGATTGTCAGTTTTTTGTAACTCTTTATAGATACCAAATGGAAGCTGATTAAGGTCACCTGCTCCTAAACCTAAAACTGTAATCTTGTTCATTTTGATCCTCCTGTTCTTTTAAGAAAGCCATTTCTGTAATTTTTCACTTTTAACGATTGAGCTTAGCTCTTCTACTGTAAATAACTTAATTTTTATTAATACAATCGCGAATACGATTGCTCCTACAACCGCTGAAGATAATGCCTCAACTAACATTCTTAAACGAAGTGGGTTAATAAACATCGCATATTTTTCAAAAACATATTCATAACCATATACACAACCATACATAATGGCTACAGATACTAGTAATTTCACAATAAACTTAAAGTCAAAAAATGTTACTTTTGACAATTTATATATATAAGCTAAGTTTAAAATCGTAACAATAATTAAAGCAGATACCGTTGAATAAGCTGCTCCTTTAGATCCGATTTGCTCCATTAAAATAATATTTCCAATAAATTTAACACATCCTCCAGCAATGACATTTAAAGCCGGAATTAAACTTTTACCTAATCCTTGTGCGATTGAAGATGTCGTAATCGATACCCCAGCAAAGAAGATCGATATACATAAAACAGTTAGGACATCCGTTCCTAAATCATTTCGATAAAGCATGATATTGGTTGGATGGATAATTGAAATTAAACCAATTGTAGCTGCTGCTCCTACTACAATACTTACTCTAATGGCACCTGAGATTCGATTATTAATAGAATGATGTTCTTTACGAACTAATTCACTAGATAAATACGGAATTAGGGCCAGTGAAAATGATGAAGCAATGACAGAGCCTAATTGAATTAGCGGAAATCCACGATCATAAATACCCTTTACTAGCTTAGCACCTTCAACATGATATCCATATTGTACTAGTAACGGATAAAAAGAGAGTGAATCGATAAACTGAATGAATACAAGTACTAAACTACTTAAGCTTAGTAGGATACCTTGATACAAAATTGTTTTTAATTCTAAGCGATAGGTTTTGAGTAAACCAAATGATGGTATGGTCAAACCAGAACCACGAAAAGAAACCCAATAAAAGAAGTACAGTATCGCTGCTATACTACCAAGTATCGAACCTGAAACAGCCCCTGCACCTACAATATAAAGATTGTCGGTCGTTTGCATTAAATAAAGGGACAGCACTAAAATCGTAATGACTCGAATTAATTGCTCAATCACCTGACTGACTGAAGTTGGACCCATATCCCCTAAACCTTGATAATATCCTCGAAATGCTGAAGTGATTGGAACAAATAAAAAGCCAACACTAACAACACGGATTAACATCGCTAAATGATCATCACGCATGAACTTCGCTATACTATTACTTCCTATGTATAAAGTAAAGAAACACAATATACCAATGACTAACAACATCATAAATGTTGCATAAACCAAATCTTTAGCCCCTTTATCATCTTTTTTAGCCATTCTTTCAGCCACATAAGATGATAAAACTAAAGGAAAGCCATATGTAGAAAAAGCTAAAGCAATTGCGTAGACAGGATATACCTGTTGGTAAATATAGTAACCTAAATCGCCGGCAATATTTTGATAAGGAATTTTATAAAACGCACTTAGTACTTTCGATAATAATGATGCTATCGTTATGAACAAAGCCCCTTGTAGGGCTGCTTTTTGCTTAGCTTTTTGCAAAAGGATTACAACTCCTTTGTTAGACGGTTCACCCTTTAATGTATTACATTATTAGGGCTTATGTAAAGAGTTGCCAAAAGAAAAACCCTCGCTTTTCCAATTTTAGCAAGTAATGGTTTTTTAAAATGTAAATCCGGTAGTTTGATATCAAAGGGAAAAACAAAGACCAGTTAAGGTAATATTCCTTTACTGGCCCATGTTTTACTTCATATATGATTATTGCTCCATTTGTCTAGCTAAGAAGTTAGTAGCAGTATCGATTGCTTTCTTTTCCACTTCAGAAATTGTTTTATCTTTTGAAAAGATAACAACAGCTCCAATCGGATCCCCACTTGCGATAATTGCTCCTACTGCATAGGATTGATATTTTTCAATTACACTTTCGATAAATGAAGCTTCCCCAGGCTCGCTAACTACTTTTGAGTTACGCTCCGCCATAGTTTTTTCGATAATATCACCAATGTTTTTGTTTAAGTATTCTTTTTTGGAAGCCCCTGCAACTGCTACAACTGAATCTCGGTCACTTATAATAACAGTATGTCCAAGTGTGTCGTAAAGTGCATCAGCGTATTCCTTCGCAAAATCACTTAATTCACTAATTGGTGAATATTTCTTTAAAATGACTTCTCCATCTCGGTCCACAAATATTTCTAATGGATCACCTTCACGAATCCGTAAAGTTCTCCTAATTTCTTTTGGTATTACTACTCGACCTAAATCGTCAATTCGACGAACAATACCTGTTGCTTTCATACTTGTAAAGCGCCTCCTCACTTACTTGCATGTCTACGTTGATGAAAGATATCCGAGTGACAATGAGGTAAGGTCACCCTTAATTAATGATAGTATCCTACACAACGAAAGTTCTATACAAAATAAGTGAGATTTTTTAACACCTTTACTAAAAATATAGTACTATAAGCACTTTTTGGTAACTTTTAATTACTTTATCGCCTAATTAAAACAACCACTTGCATTACTTCACTATGCATTTACACTCTCTTTTTTCACGTTCTTTAATCCATTAATTAAACCTTCTAGCGTAGTAAGCCAGTCAGCTGGATTTTTTCCTTTTACGTCTAGCGTTACTTTTAATTTCGATCCATCCATGCCTAAACCAATGCCTCTACCGAATGAATTACATAGTTGGAATAACTTCCCGCCATCAATATTAGCACTTGCCTTCTCAGAGAAATAAACGCTTACTTCTGATTTAACTTGTTTAATCAGTTCAATTTTTTCTGCAATAGCTAAAAGTTTAATATGAGCAACCTGACATAGGTAACCTACTTCTAGCGGGAAATCGCCAAAACGATCCATTAATTCATCTTGTAAATCATTTAACTCTTCAAACGTTTCAACACGTCTAAATTGCTTGTACATCTCAATTTTTTGTTTACTATCTTGAATATACGTATCAGGTAAATAAGCATCTACTTCAATGTCAATTTCAATTGAAATGATATCTTCTTTCTTAACTCCTCTACGCTGTTCGATTGCATCTTTTAACATTTGAGAATATAAATCGAAACCAACTGAATCAATAAATCCATGTTGTTGTGCTCCAAGTAAATTTCCTGCACCTCGTATTGACAAGTCACGCATAGCGATTTTGAAACCTGAACCTAGTTCTGTAAATTCTTTAATTGCTTGCAGGCGCTTCTCGGCAACCTCACTCAATACTTTGTCCTGTTTATAAGTGAAGTAAGCATATGCCACTCTATTTGAACGTCCTACGCGCCCTCTTAATTGATAAAGCGTTGATAGACCCATTCGATCTGCATCATATACAATCAATGTATTAACATTTGGAATATCCACACCTGTTTCGATAATCGTCGTACTGACTAATACGTCATATTGGCCATCTAAAAAGGCATACATAACTGATTCTAGTTCCCCTTCATTCATTCGACCATGTGCCACAGCTACTTTTGCATCTGGTACGAGCATCGAAATCTGTTCAGCCATACGTTCAATATCTTCTACTCGATTATATAAGAAATATATTTGCCCATCCCGAGCAAGCTCTCTTTCAATCGCTTCTCTCACTAATGCAGCATTATATTCAACTACATATGTTTGAACTGGAAAACGATTTTCTGGCGGCGTTTCAATAACTGATAAATCTCTTACTCCTAGCATCGACATATGCAATGTACGAGGGATTGGAGTTGCAGTTAACGTTAAAACATCTATATTTGCTTTTAGTTGTTTTATTTTTTCTTTATGAGATACACCAAATCTTTGCTCTTCATCTATAATTAAAAGTCCTAAATCTTTATATAGAATATCCTTCGATAATAGGCGATGTGTTCCAACAACTATATCGACCGAGCCCTCTTTTAAGCCTTTCATCGTTTCAAGCTGCTGTTTGCGAGAGCGGAAACGATTTAACAAACCGATATTTATTGGATGATCTTGAAACCTTTCTCTTAATGTTTCGAAATGCTGCTGTGCCAAAATTGTAGTAGGAACTAAAATAGCAACTTGCTTACCCTCAACAATTGCTTTAAAAGCCGCTCGAATAGCTACTTCAGTTTTTCCGTATCCTACGTCACCACAAAGCAGTCGATCCATTGGACGTTCTCTTTCCATATCCTTTTTAATTTCATGAATTGATCTAAGTTGATCGTCAGTTTCCTGATAAGGAAATGAAGATTCGAATTCTTGTTGTTCGAGGCCATCAGGTGAAAATGCATAACCTTTTGATGCTTCGCGTTCTGCATATAGCTTAATTAAATCATCAGCTATATCCTGAACTGAGCCTTCAACTTTCTTCTTAACCTTTTTCCAATCAGTACCACCAAGCTTATAAATCTTTGGCTCTTTACCTTCAGAACCAACATACTTTTGTACTTGATCAATTTGTTCAATCGGTACGAATAATTTATCGTCGCCATGATATCGAATATGTAAATAATCTTTATGAATACCATTAATCTCTAATGTTTCAATTCCTAAAAATTTACCAATACCATGATTTACATGAACAACATAATCTCCAACTTTTAATTCTGAATAATTTTTTATTCGCTCTGCATTTGATAATTTTGTATTAATTCTTTTTTTCTTCTTAGCTTTTTTCGTGAATAACTCACGCTCTGTTATTAGAACAAATTTTTCTAAAGGAAGTTCGAATCCAGAACGAAGATCCCCTTTCATGATGTATACTTCACCATTTTTTATTTGCTCAAGAGAAGAAATAATTTTACCTTCAATTTTGTAATCTGCTAATATATTTTCAATTTTACTTGTTCTTTCGTCACTTTCGCAGAGCATAACAATTGTATATTTATTTTTCTTCCAACGATCTAATTCATTTTTCAACAGATTCATTTGTCCATGAAACTCTTGCATCGATTTACATTGAATCGAAACTACTTGTTCAGGATGCGTATGAGGTACTCTTCTTGGAAAAAGACTCGTATGAATTTGTTGGCGTTTTCTCGAATGTAGTAATTCAAAAAAGTCATGTGAAAAACTTACACCATGTAATGCATTTCCTTCAGCTAGTAAAGACGTATACCACTCTGCTTCATCTTTTTTAAGCTGCTCTACGATTTCATGAACTCTCGAAATCTCATCAATAACAACAACAGTTTCCTTAGGTACATAATCTAGTAAACTAAATTGGTTTTCATAGATTAGACCAAAGTATTTGTATATTTGATCAATCAATTGCCCTTGCTTTAGTTGCTCAAGGTCATAGGTTACCTTTTCAACCAATAACTCTTTTACTTGTTGATCACTTATTTTTGATAGAGTTGTTTTAAAAGCTTGTTCAATTCGTTGAACCCCTAATTGCAAATCAGTCTTGGAAATAATCCTTTCCGTCGCTGGACCAATATGGACACTCTCATACTTTGTAATAGATCTTTGAGAATCAGGAGAAAATGAACGGATTGAGTCGATTTCTGTATCAAAGAGTTCAATTCGAATAGGATCTTCATACGTTAGCGGATAAATATCAAGAATTCCTCCGCGTACGCTAAACTCTCCTTTACTTTCGACCATCCCAACACGTTCATAGCCCATTTGTACAAACTTTGAAATCAAATTCGACAGGTCGATTTCTTCACCAATTTCAAAATTAATCTGATAGTTAGACCATAATTCTGGAGATGGTAAATAGCCAATTAATCCTGACACAGGTGTAACTACTACCGACGTTTTTTTTGACATCAAACTGTTTAACGCGATTAGTCTTTGTGACCTAAGCTCTGGACTTGATACTGCAATCTCTGAAGCAATCAATTCATTTGCAGGATATAAAAATACTTTATCTTCCCCAACTACTGTTTTTAGGTCTTCCGATACTTTTTGAGCTTGGAGAAGATTATTTGTCACGATTAACTGGGTTTGTCCAGTTTCTTTAAAAACAGCTCCAGCAAGCAATGTCTTCGCAGACCCCGTTAAGTTTGTAACCAATTGTTCTCTTAGACCATTTTTTAGGCCATTTATTACTTTCTTAATATCTTTATACTGGTTAAATTGTTCAATTAAACCAATCACGAAGTCAATCTCCCCTAACAGTCAATCTAAGTAACAATAATCTTAGTTGAAGTTTATATTTATAGTTTTTTTGCAATTCACTCCATTTTAAGTGTCATTTGGATAAATACACACTTCATCTTAACAGAGTCTAGAAAAAAACAGAAAAACGCCTCAGTTATAAACCAAAGGCAATTTAATTTATGAAATTCTTATATTCATGGTAATGTGGAAACTCAGATAGAGTCATTTCGCAATCCTCGCACACAATATAAATTACTTGATTAGGAGATTGAATAAAATTTACAAAATCGCTTAATTCTTCATCGAAAGAATGACAATACGAAGATGAAACTTGTAACAACTGTTGTTTTTCAATACTACCCATTTGTTTACTACAATACCGACACCGACAATCTAATAATTCCATTACTTCCTCCATGCTACATAAATTCATATATACAGTATGGATTGTACTAACTATACTTATTCAATGTGAAAGCTTAAATTCCTGTTTTTTTATTTTTTATTATATTGATTCATTACATCCACGAAAGAATGCTTTAAAAAATATTCACATGCATCTGCGGCTCTTTTTACACCATCAACTACTTCAGCAATTTCTTCTTCAAAAAAGTTTGATAATACATGATTTACAACACTCATCCCATTTGATGGACGATCTACACCAATTCGAACACGTTGGAATTCTTGTGTTCCTAAATGCTGAATTAATGACTTTATTCCATTATGACCCCCAGCACTTCCTTTTGTACGTAGACGTAGCTTTCCGGTTGGAATATCCATTTCATCATATAGAACGACAAGATCTTCTAAATCAATATTAAAATAATCCATAAATGGTCTTACACATTCACCTGACAAGTTCATATATGTTAAAGGTTTTAACAAGAAAACTTTTTCTCCGTTCACAATTCCTGAAGTATAAATACCATTAAATTTTTGTTGGGTTAATGGAAAGCCCCATCGGTGAGCTAATTCATCGATCGCAATGAACCCAATATTATGTCGCGTTCTTTCATACTCTCTACCTGGGTTGCCTAATCCTACAAACAACTTCATTTTATTATCCTCCATTCTAATTCACTTGGTTATATTACGAAAAGACGTAACCACTTCTGGTTACGTCCTCTTATAAGTTTCAAAGCAAAGATGTAATTTTTATATTAATCAAATAAAGTACTTACTGATTGCTCTTCGTATATACGGATAATCGCTTCACCTAATAGGCCAGCAACTGATAATTCAACAAGTTTATCAGTCTTTTTATCTTCAGTAAGACAAATTGAATTTGTTACAACTAATTCTTTAATACAAGAGTTTTCGATACGATCAATTGCCGGTCCAGACAATACAGGGTGTGTACAACATGCATATACTTCTTTTGCACCATGCTCTACTAATGCATTAGCAGCAAGTGTAATTGTACCCGCTGTATCAATAATATCATCAATTAAGATAGCCGTTTTACCATCAATATTACCGATGATGTTCATAACTTCAGCAACATTTGGTTTTGGACGACGTTTATCAATGATAGCAATCGGAGCTTTTAGACGATCTGCCATTTTACGCGCTCTTGTTACTCCACCGTGGTCAGGAGAAACAATTACGATATCTTCAAGCTGTTTTTTTCTAAAGTAATCTGAAAGGATAGGTACACCTAATAAGTGATCAATCGGAATATCAAAGAATCCTTGAATTTGTGGAGCATGTAAATCAAGTGTAATCACTCGAGTTGATCCTGCAGTTTCAAGTAGATTTGCAACTAACTTTGATGTAATCGGCTCACGTGAACGAGCTTTTCGATCTTGACGAGCGTAACCGTAGTAAGGAATTACAATGTTAATTGTTTTTGCTGATGCACGTTTTAAAGCATCAATCATAATTAATAATTCCATGATACTTTCATTTACAGGGAAACTTGTTGATTGAATGATAAATACATCACAACCACGGATACTTTCTTCAATGTTAATTTGCACTTCTCCATCGCTAAAACGAGAAACCGAACATTTACCAAGCTCTACACCAATGTGTTTTGCAATTTCTTCAGCTAATTTAGGATTCGAGTTTAGAGTAAATACTTTTAAATGCTTGTCTGGATAATGATTAGGCATGTTTCGTGTACCCTCCGCTTTTTTTCTTTTCTTTTTATCTATAATTAATTTTTATAGTAACCTTCTTTGTTCACTTGTCTTGCTCTTGCAATTGCTAGTGAATCTTCTGGAACTTCATCAGTAATCGTTGAACCAGCTGCAATGTATGAACCTTTTTTCACAGTTACAGGTGCAATTAAATTTGAATTACAACCAACAAAGACATTGTCCTCGATCGTTGTTTTAAATTTATTTTTACCGTCATAGTTCACAGTGATTGAGCCACAACCAAGATTAACACCTTGACCAATTTCCGCGTCACCAATATAGCTTAAATGAGACGCTTTACTTCCGTTGCCAAAAGTAACTTTCTTAGTTTCAACAAAATTTCCAATTCGAACTTCATCACCTAATGTTGACGCCGGACGAATGTGAGCAAATGGTCCAACTGTAGTTAAATGACCGATTTTACTTTCATGTACAACTGATTGTTTAATAACTGTATCATTACCAATTTCACTATCGATAATTTCAGTATTCGGGCCAATTGTACTACCCGTTCCAATTATACTATTTCCATAGACCATTGTACCAGGGTAAATAATTGTATCCGAACCAATTTTTGCATCTGCAGAGATATATGTGCTAGCTGAATCGATAATTGTTACACCGTTCAACATATGCTTTTTGTTTATAGTTTTGCGCATGATAGATTCTGCTATAGATAATGCATATCGATCATTTACACCTAATGTTTCATCGAAATTTGCTGTTTTATAAGCAGCTACTATTTCGCCTTTTGCTTTTAGTATCTCAATAACATCTGGTAAGTAGTACTCACCTTGAGCGTTATTATTGTTTACTTCATTTAATGCTTCAAATAATGCCTTATTATCAAAGCAATATGTACCTGTATTGATTTCTTGAACTGTAAGCTCTTCTGGACTTGCATCCTTATGCTCAACAATTTTTAATACAGACCCATTTTCGCCCCTAATTATTCTACCATAACCAGTTGAATCCTCAAGATGGGCTGTTAAAATTGTAGCTTTTGCCTGTAATCTTTCATGCTCATCGAATAAAGATTGAATTGTCTCTGGTGAAATTAGTGGTGTGTCGCCACAGATTACTAAAGTAGTTCCTTCTTTACCCTTTAACATTGGCGCCGCTTGAATAACAGCATGCGCAGTACCTAATTGCTCAGCTTGTAGAGCATATTCGCTATGATCACCTATTTGTGTTTTAACTAATTCCGCTCCGTGACCTACAACAGTTACAATATTTTGTACACCAACTGACAATACGTGGTCTACAACATGTTGAACCATAGGCTTCCCACAAACAGGGTGAAGTACTTTATATAATTTTGATTTCATTCTAGTACCTTTTCCTGCAGCTAGAACAATCGCATATTTATTTGACATAGTCATCCTCCATCAATCTAAATACCTATACCTGGTAGCTCAAAATGCTAATTTTAATATTTTTCCACAAAATACATCCATTTTATTATACCATAAAAAAAGAACCCATTATACATTAATGGGTTCTTTTTGGTCATATTTTTAAGAAGCACCTGCTTCTTCAAAGTCTTCTTCCAACTCACCTACACGGTGATATTCAGCTAATACAGAATCCTGTATTTTGCTACGAGTTGAAGAGTTAATCGGATGAGCGATATCACGGAACTCTCCATCCGGAGTACGTTTACTTGGCATTGCTACAAATAAACCGTTATTACCATCGATTACGCGAATATCATGAACAACAAATTCATGATCTAATGTAATTGATGCGATAGCTCTCATACGACCCTCCGTGTTTACGCGGCGTAGTCTTACGTCTGTCACTTCCATCTTGTTCACCACCTTTATCAACTTAAACCATAATTAGTAAGTTTCAACAATTATCAATAATTTCCTTCTTTTTGGAAAATTTTTATTTAAATTATTTAATTTTTACAAATGTTTACTTAATTAATGTCTTTAACTTATTTATCGGAAGATTTTAATTGAATTTTAATGAATATAAAAAAAACCTGAAAATAATTTCAGGTTTTACATTCTTCACAAATAAATTTATTTACTGTCTGATTGACTTAGACAACTGCGATACACTCGATTTCGACTAATACGTCT
>NZ_NTZO01000711.1 GCF_002559405.1 Bacillus sp. AFS001701
ATTCATTAACCAAATGAATTTAATAGTTGGAGAAGCAAAGTATAAAATGCATACAACAATTGTTAAAAATATTAAAATCTTTAATCGAAATTGCATCAATATTCTCCTTTATAAAGAAAAGAAACCGATCCCTAAGGCATCGGCTATTACAATAATGGAAAAATTGATTTAAAATGAGGTAAAGCTGTTTTTTCATAAATCAATTTTCCGTATTCCTCTAAAACATGTATAGTTACTTTTGAACGATGACCATATTCAAGTAACATTGATGATAAGTAATCAACTTGAACTTCATCAAGCAATTCTTCTTCAAATTTAACATAAAGATAGTAATAATCTTGGAAGGAATAAAGTGTGGTTTCAAATAATTCTTGATTAACAGCATGCGATAAAGAAATAATGTCTTCAAGATTTTTAAAGGATAGAATCAGTTCAGTTTCCTCTTCATCCATCGATTCAAAAATATCATCATCATCATCTTCTTCTGAATCATCGTCATCATCTACAGAGATAAATGGAATTTCTAAATTCTTTTCTCCTTCACCTAAATTCACTTCTACTTTTTTGCCGTCTTTAGAAATCACAGCTTTTGTTACAACAACCTCTAAACCCTTGTCTAGTGCCTGTACCTGAATCCATAGGGGGCCACCAGCAATGAATTCCTCAGTCAAATGCGCTTCATCAATTAATTCCCAGAAAAGCTCTTCACTTCTTTCTCGATCTAACCATACTTCATCTTTAGAGAAACCTCTCTCCTCGATGTCTAAGTAGGATATGGAGAACTTAAACGTATTTTCATTAATTCTTTCTATTTCCATTTGTTTTCCCCCTCCTTTAATGAACAACAAGTAATTGCGTTAGACGATATAGAATAAATAAAGTAAAAGAAATTTATGTTAAATATAAAATTCTGAAATAGTAAATTAGAAAAATACTCTTAAAAATTTAGC
>NZ_NTZO01000712.1 GCF_002559405.1 Bacillus sp. AFS001701
AAAATGTAAATTAAAAAGAAAAAGTCCTCTTTTGAGAACTTTAATTTTGCAAATTTATTCGATCCATTATATTATTTAAAAATTGTCTCTACCCGCTATCATACAAAAAATGTGAGGGAAAGGCAAGGGAAATAAGGCATGAACATCTAAAGACTAAGGTAAATGTGAATTAGAAACGAAATAAATTAGTTCTATTTTCTTATAGCTCCTTTATCTCCTTCTAGTTAACTTTACCAGCCCTTTGCTTGCTTTATCATTTCTTCAACAATCATTTGAGATTTTAATGCTTCCTCTCCATTGATTGATGGATTTTCATCAGAATATATGCAATTGATAAAATGGTTGATGCAATCCTCAAAACCTCTTTGTTTTAATGTAGTGTCCCATGATGATGAAAACGAATTATTTATTGAGTTATTTTTTTCTACTTCGAAGTTGTTCATATTTTTTACCCTTATAATCGAACCTTCAGTAATTAATTCTAAGCGCTCAAGATTTGTTCCTGCCATTCGGTGCATTACTGTATTTATAGTAGTTCCTTTTAACGATTCATATTGGTGAGTAGCATACTCTAATTGATTAGTTTGAGTAAGTTTGACTCTACCATTAATCAAGTTAACTTCTCCATCTGCAAACCATCTAATGGTATCAACTAAATGTAAATAATCATCCAGCATCGTAAACTCGAATGAATTAGACCCAATTTTATTCTCTCGATGTTTTTCAAATCTGATTACCGCTATATTCTTTGCCTGTTCTTTTGCCTGCACATACAATGGACAGAATCGTCGGTTGAATCCAACCATAAGTTTTCGATTTAGTTTAATACTTAATTCAGTTAATTTTTCCGACTCTGGCAATGTAGCTGCTAGTGGTTTATCAACATATACATCTTTACCTTTATTTAATAAATACGATACAACTTCAAAATGTGAACTAGTTGCACTATGTACAAATACTGCGTCACTTTGTTCTGCCAGTAATTCCAAACTTTCAAAATCTTGAATTCGATATTGTAAACATATATTCTTACGTTTTTCTTTATTTGGTGAAAATGCACCGATAAAATCCCAGTTTTCTTCTTTTGTAAGAATTGGTAGATATGCTTTTTGCGCAATATTACCTAATCCTACCATTCCAATACGTGGTTTTTTCATTTTTGATCAGTCCTTTAAATTGACTTATTTTTCTAGATTTGTTGTAACAAATTATCTTTCTTCATTTAAAAGAAAATGATTATATTTCAAAATTATCTAACGGCAATAACATTCGAATTATCGGGAAATCTATAAAATAATCATAAAAATGGTAGTTTGGAGGTGTTTATTTGTATTTATATTCTTTAATTCAGACTAATTTTGATACAAATGATGATATAAGTGTTGTAAGAGACCTTTATTTACTTCAGCATGAAAAGAGTTTCTCTAATGATGAATTCCATGATCTAGTCACTCAATATAAAAGTACTGCAGAAACGAATTGGCATGTTGCACATTTACTTGAAAAAAATCACGGATTTAGAATTGTACCTGCAATAAATTTATAATGCTAACAAAACGAATACAATTTTTGTTCAAGTTTTGTTCGTAAAAACTTTAATGTAATAAGTTATTATAAATAAAAAGGTGCCCCAATCGTCTGAATAGACAATTGGGAACACCGTTTTAACTTTTTACTCTTCGATTCTTGGAGGTCTTTTTCCAAAGTATTGATAATAATCAGTTTTAATGAAACCATTAAATAATTTACGTTTTTTTGTTGCTGGTTTACCGTAAAATAAAGGTTTGAGGATATTTAATTTGTACTAGATTACATTTTCGCTCTTAAATTGTTATGGATATACTTCAGTTAGTAATAATAGTAAATAGTAAATTACAAACTAAAGTATTTACTAAATAAATCGGAATAGAGCATATTTACCCATATAATAGAAGAAACTGATTTATTCTACAATTTTTTATTCTTCTTCCTCAACAGTTACTTCTTCAAAATCATTAGGATTATGTATTTTTGCTTTTATTACTGTACCGTCTTCTAAATTAAAAGTAAGTTCAGGGATTGCTGTTGTTAATTGTGCTAATTTTGTAAACCAACTTCGATTTCACTCTTTGTATTATCACAAACAACCTCAAATGAAATGTCACATTTAAATTCCGTTCCTACATAGAATTTTCATTCGCTTAATTTTGCTTCAACATTAACCTTTGTCATTTGAATCTCTCCCTTTAAATAGTTTTTAGTTGAATAGTACATAATTTTAAATCCTTTAATAGTTTTACCTTGCCCCATTCCCCCAATTGAAATAATGGCTTTTATAGTCCATGCTTTTCATCGCAACAGGTTTAATTTTATTTAGTGGATCTTCTACTTCTTTTACTGTGATATTTGGTAATGAGGATAGCAGAGACTTTTCAACAAGCTCATCCATCCCATCATTAGTGGTAGTATTTCAGAGTTTGCAAAAAAGAAATAGTTATTAGTTAATTAAGTAATTTTCACAAAAAAATACAATCGAATTCCTTATTCGTCTAAATATTATTTTAATTTGAATTAATATGATAAAATTAGTTGAGTTCATGTTTTTATATAGGAAGGAGAGCTAACTTTTTGAGCTCTAACCTTTAATATTTCAGAGGTTGAC
>NZ_NTZO01000713.1 GCF_002559405.1 Bacillus sp. AFS001701
ATACTTTTTTTATTGTTTTTAATCGTATACAATAATAATGTTATAGTAATTAATTTTATTTTTTTAAGGGGTTACATAAGGGGGATCATAATGAAACGAAATCCATTAATTCCTTTTGCTCTAATTGCAGCACTAGGAATCGCAGTCATGCTAATTATTTCATTAAAAGGAGCAAAACAGGCTGATGAAATTGCCAACGGTGATAAAAAACCGGCGCAAACTGCATCAACTAAGCCAGATGAAATATATGCTCAAACATGTGTTAGCTGTCATGGTGATCAATTACAAGGGGTTGTAGGACCAAACTTAACTAAAGTAGGTTCAAGATACTCAGAAGATCAAATCAAAGACATTCTTAAAAACGGTAAAGAAGGCGGAATGCCAGCTGGTTTACTACAAGGACCACAATTGGATGCTGTTGCTAAATGGTTATCTGAGAAAAAATAAGCAAGCATATAAAATGACCTCTTCGTTAGAAGGGGTCATTTCACTGTTTAATCAAAGTACAAAAATTTGATTTTCAGACT
>NZ_NTZO01000714.1 GCF_002559405.1 Bacillus sp. AFS001701
AATTCAATAAAAATGAAAAATCTTTCCATTCAATTTAATTATTAAAATAGCCTACCTATTTAAAATTAGGTAGGCTATCATATTTTAGTAAAAAATTAAATACGATCCAAATGAGCTGTATCGCAAAGTACTTCAAATTCCAACTCTTTCTCTTCACCAAAATTTCTTTTAAATCATCCTCTTCAATAATTTCCGTTTCTCTGTGTCTTTTAAATGAATTGATAACAACTTTAGTCCTCCAGCTTTAGTGAAATTATTCCTTAACTTGTTTTTCCTCTCTTCGTTCATATAAAATACCTGCGATTAAGGCAAGTAAAACATTTGTAATTAACAATGGGCTAAATCCAGAACCACAAACTAATGATAAAAAAAGCGCAATAATAACGAATAGGACTGGCAAATTCATTTTATATTCTCCTTAAATGAAAAGTTAATTAATTTTAGACATATTTAAGACTATTTTATATTAAAAATATTTTAC
>NZ_NTZO01000715.1 GCF_002559405.1 Bacillus sp. AFS001701
ATAAAAAATTTATTAAAATCCGCTCCTAATATTAAAGAAATGTTTATTAATGCTACTAAAACCTCTAGTTCTTCTAGTCAAAATGTTTACGACATTATAAAAAAAACGATCTCAATTTATGAGGAAGAGTTAAAGAATAATGATTTGACATTTGAACAAAGAAAAGAATTATATAAGCTTATAAATGAGCAAGTGGCAAATTCACAACAACAAGATGATAAAGATAAAACGTTTCTTGGTATGGCATACGGTGTGACATTAGTAGCATTAACTGGAGTAGGTTTAAAGTATGGTCCTAAGTTAGTAAAAGAAGTGGGGCCAAAGGTAGTAAAAGAAGGTCCTAAATTACTTAAATCAATTTTAAAGAAATAATATAATTGTTTTTTTAAACCCTGGGGAAATCCCGAGGGTTAATTTGTTTAGTTATAGCCAAATTATGGATAAACGCGCAATAAAGTGTAAATCATTTTTATTGTAAATGATACGCCTTCATAAAAAAGACGCCAATTAA
>NZ_NTZO01000716.1 GCF_002559405.1 Bacillus sp. AFS001701
CTTGAGGAAGGAGACTTCTTGCCTGATTATGTTAAAAAAGCCTTGTGATCGTTAGTCACAAGGCTTTTTAAAGTTGCTATAGTTTTTAGAAACACGTAAACGATCTAATTCGATTTGTATCAATTCCAAAGAAAACCCATCTCCAGCCAATCCATCTCCAGCCTGCAACTGAATGTCTGCCCACGAAGGTTGGAAAATACCAAAATTGTTCTCCATTATTCAACCAAACATAAGTATTTCTAAAGCGACAACCAGCAATTGCACCTGGGTCTATTGCAAATGCTGTTGCTTGAGACATTGTTGGAGTGAATGAAGGTGGTGGTGCAGTCGGTTGACCTTGAGATTGACCTTGACCTCCACCACCCGGTTGTCCCGGAAATCCTGGGAATCCACCTGGTTGCCCTGGGAACCCGCCCGGTTGTCCTGGAAAGCCTGGAAATGTCCGATATTGAGGGAAAAAGTTCATTTTATCAACTCCTTTTTAGTTTAATCTTTATTAAAATATGAAAATAAATGTTTTTTGTTTGGGCTGATAGTTAAATATCCATATTAACTAGGGA
>NZ_NTZO01000717.1 GCF_002559405.1 Bacillus sp. AFS001701
AATAAACCTTCTTTAATTAATGATTCAACAGATGATTTTACGCCTTCAGCAGAACTATAACCCACTTTATATGAAATTTCATTTTTGTACTGATCTAGTACGTTTATTACTTTGTCAGCTACTTCAACTGTATTTGCATCTTGTTTCTTCGTTATTGCCATCGAAATAGCATCGTTTTCGTTATAACGAATTAATTCATCTTTAAAGTCTATTGATCCAATTTTAGCGATTTCTCCTAATAATACTTTCGCAGTTTTAGCATTTAGATTTAGTGCAGTAGAAGTAAAAGATGCAGGTTGTCATTCTAAATCCTTTAGTTTTTGAAGGGTATCTAATTTCTTTTCTACTCGAATTGGAATTTTAATATCGCCATCAGTTATTTTTCCAGCCGGGAAGGATAGGAATTTTGCATTAATTTGATCTTTAATAC
>NZ_NTZO01000718.1 GCF_002559405.1 Bacillus sp. AFS001701
TTTACAAAGGGTACAATTTACTACTGCTAGGGACCTTTTTTTACCATCACAACAAAGTATGCGAATATCCGTACGAATTAAAGTAGCCGCTCAATTTAGATAATCTCTTCATTACATTCCGCAAGAGAATAAGGCATTCTATTTCAGAAACTTCTACTTCATGACCATTTAATCTCTCGTGTTTAGTGAAGTATAAATGATGTTACTCCTCATTCGCTTATTTTCTGAGTGCATTATACCGCATTATTTGGTATGCTTAACGGACAGTTATTGATCGGTTCAACTAATCTGAAAGAAGAGGGTGTCACATGGGGAAATTGAATGCAGTCGAAAAGTTACAAAAAGAATTAATTAAGACGCGTGAAGCAATCGACGTCTTAAAAACTATTCTAGCGAGGAAGCATGATCCTCAACTGGCGGAACAGTTAACGAAATTAATTAACGAACACAATGAAATCGTGACACAGATAAAAAACATCCAGTAAGGATGTTTTTTTGGTTCCGAATGCGGAACACTTAGTCCAACTATACTCATATGAATATTGTTTTATTCATTTTTTAAATTTTCTGGGCACAGTTGTTTACATCCTTGAAGCTAGATAAACTATTTTATTTTTTCAATTCAGTGCTGATTCTCTTTTATGAGATAATTTTTTTCTAGATACACAAAGCGTTACTTAATGGGGATTTTTCGTACGGTTTATTTGTAAACTTGTCCGTTAAATTGTCCGCACATTTTTATTTATATTTAATTCTATAAAAAGTGAAATAAAAAAAACCTTGAAATTACAAGGTTTTTTTACTATATTTTCTCTACTACT
>NZ_NTZO01000719.1 GCF_002559405.1 Bacillus sp. AFS001701
AGGAATATCGGTTAAAGAAATAGAAGAAAAGTATAATATTCGTTTTCAAAACCAAGCAATTCAACAGGATAATCCACTAACTGAAGAACTCTCGCAGTTAAGATCAATGGAGTACATTCATACGCATAATTATAATTTTGATTCAAGTTTAAATACAAAAGATTTACATAAAAATCAAATAAATGATGATGAAGGAAGTCATGCGATAATTATTTTAGAAAATATTATTAATAGTCAATCCAAATCTTTAGAGAATGATAAAGATGAAATCATTGATTACTATATAACTAAAAATATATATAAAGAGAAAATTGAGTTAATAAATCTATTGAAAGGAAAATATAAGGTGAAATTATAAGATTATGAAATGGATAATCTATACTGTTTTAACTTTATTTACGGTTATTTTATTTACGGGATATTATATGAATTTCAGTTTAAATAATTTAAAAGAAAAAACCTATACCAAAAATAAT
>NZ_NTZO01000720.1 GCF_002559405.1 Bacillus sp. AFS001701
ACTTCAGCATGCGGGCGCTCGACAGCGACGGATACTGGGGACCGGCATATGAGAAGGCCGTGGACGTGTACGACCCCGACATCATCTTCGATCCGTGGGGCGGCGGGCCCGACACGATGACCTTCGAGCTCGTCGACCCCTGATCCCGCGCGTCACGATTCCGACGTTCCGCACTCCTTCTCAACGAGGGATCGTGGGGTCCTCCCCGACTCCACGGTCCCTCCACCATCGTCACC
>NZ_NTZO01000041.1 GCF_002559405.1 Bacillus sp. AFS001701
ACTAACTGGCAGTTTAGTTGAAGAAGGATTGACTAAATTTAGATGAAAAAAGGAGAAATTCCCCCAAATGACAAATATTTACTCAACTGCTAATGTTAATAACAAGATTTGGTAATTTAAATGAAAATACATTTTTAAGGAGAGTGTAATATGGGGAATTTTAGTTTAATAGGTACGTTGTTGACGTTATTGTTTTTCTTCTTAGTAGGTTTAGGTATTTTTAATTTAGTTAAAAAGTTAAAGAGGTAGTAATATATAAAAGTGAAGGTACTTATGTAACTAATACTTGCGATACTTCAATAGAAGATCGCTTTTTCTTATTCAACAAAATGGCAGTTTAGTGGAATAAGAAAAAAGGAAAAATGACTCAATATATTGAAGTAAATAAAGTGAACTAGGTACACTGCTGGTTTAATTAATCTTAATACTTAAGGATGGTTTATTATGTTACAGCACGTAGAAGTTAAGGTCGATTTAGACTCTTTAAATAAGTCAAATCACATTACAGGTATTATTTATTTTATGATTGATTTTCATAAATTTTATCCAGATGAAAATTGGTCTGATTTTGTGGTTATCAATTTATCTTGGTGGGTTAAATCGCTAAAATCGTTGATTATATCAGATATAGGTAGAACCTATGAATTTGATTTTATGGATGGAACGCCTATTATTTTGGCTAAGAAAATAACAAATGATGAAATCGAATTATCTTGTTTTGATGGAAAAACTATTGAATTTCAAGTGATATGTAACATTAGTCAGTTAAGGGATTCATTACTTACCACAGCCAAAAAAGTTATAAGAGATATTGATAGAAAAAAGTGGGGTAGTGAAGAGATTGAGGGATTAAGGAATTTAGTAGTTTCTTTAGATAAATATCCTATTTCTTGATATTTCTTATGCAACTAACGTAGTGCGTTAGTTCAATAAGGAAAAGCAAAGACCACAAAAATTGTGGTCTTTTTCTTTTTTTCAAAAATCTACAATTTATATTAACAGAGCCTTTTTTATAAAAAAAAAGCAGAGGAACCGAAGTTTCTCTGCAAGCGAAGTCCATAAAGTACCTCACTTTTTGGTTTTATTGAAAATAAATCGAATAGGATCCGATATTTGTAAATTAAAAAAATAAATAAAATCTAAGCAATTTGTTTTTGACACACTCATAATACCTACATTTATTAATATTTCAACTTTTTTAAAAAAAATCAATTAAAATATTAGAAATATTTTGTTTAAATTTTTACGTCCCTCGGGTTGTAAAAAGCTTCTCACCAGAGAAGTACAGCATAATTCCTCGGGATTATGTATCTATAAAAAAACTAATAAAATAAATAAAAGGAGCAATTGAAAATGACGAATCTAAGCAAAGTTTTAGCGACAAACAGGTAATTTGAATTTTGACACAATACATCTACACAATTTGTAATTGACATTCACTTAATTAAAAAATAAAGGTAAATGGTGTCCACCGATGGCATCGCTCAACCTGGTAAGCCAACCAAATGAGCAGTTAATATAATGTATCTCAAGCAACACTAGTAACAAATGAGAACAATCGCAACATTGATATGTAGAGGAAACTCGTTAACCAATGTCTAGGGGGAGAATCGCAACTCTTAAAAAAGCGAACCATTTGGCTAAACGGAACTTACCGAAGGTAAGCAATGAGGAACGAAGTGACGAGTGATTGAGTCGTGAAACGACGATTTGATGCAAAGCATCAATGGATTTTTTGCATATACAATTGCGAAGCAATTAGTATAGCATTGAGCCGTCAAACGGCGGAAACTCGGTTAAGTGGCAATTTTTTATGTCTAATAAAAAATTGCGACTTAACCAGAGTTTCCCGGTAGGGAATTCTGGTGAGGGCCCCGTTTTGCTAATTTTCTTAGCGACGAAGTTTGAAAATATCGCTCAAAATAGATACTGCACCGCCTTGCGGCAGTATCTATGAGAGTGAAAATTTTCAAACCAGGAGCTTAGAAAATTACAAATAACGGGAGCTGCATTTTTCGTTTTTGGGTCGATTTTGAATGAAAAGAAATTTTCGTTCAAAATTGATCCAAAAACGGCGGAGCGAGGCTCCGACTGCCTTTTTATGGTGTGAGGTGATTATAGTGAGTAAAAAATTAGATCCAAAACGATTAGAAGCATCAATTAAGAAAATTGATAAGGTATTCGATAAGATGAGTAGAAAAGGGATTTCAGTTGGTGGAGGTCGTGTATCTGATCGCACAATTAAAACTTATAAAGATATGGTTACAAGTCTTGTAAGAGAATGCCATACAAGATTCAAAGTATCGGACATTAGCAATATATCGAATGCTCAAGTGAATGTAATTATCCAAGATAAGATAGATTTGTTCCACGGTGCGGATACAAGTCAGGCGTATAACTTAAAAACGCTAGTAGCTGCATTAAAATTCTTCAATCTTGGGGTGCAAGAAACGAATGTTTTTAGCTACGATAACAAATTTAGCATTGGAGAACCCGATAAAATACGTGAAGTAATGAAAAAACAATATGTGATCCGCAAATCAAAGGCATCGAAGGTACTAAGAGCAACGCCAGAAGAATGCCAAAGTGTATTGGATAACATTAAAAAGTCGGGATATAGCACTGATACAAGAGAAGTAGCATATAACGTTTCAAATGTTGCATTCAAAACTGGAGGGCGTGTTTCTGCAATCCTTAGACTTCGCCCAAGGGACATTAATTTCAAAGAGAATACAATTACATTCAAAAAGGATAAAGGAGGCCTTACAAGGACTGTGAGGCTGTCTGATGAAACGATGAAGTATCTTGCAAGTCTTGTAAAAGGAAAAAAGGACCACCAACCTATATTTACATTGAAAAGAGAAGAGGATGGAACATTTAAGTCAGTTGAAGAGATAAGAAAAGAGATTAGTAAGGTAGTAGCTGAAGCTGGAGCTCATTTAACTAGGACTGAAATGGTCAAAATGAAAGATAAAGATGGTAAGCATATTTTGGTACCTGTTGAAAAAAAAGCTTCATTACATATCTTTAGAAAAGGTTTCGCGGTAGAGAGAACTGGTGAGTACTACAATCAATTCCCTACCAAATCATCAATAGATAGTTATGTTTCTAAAAGAGGAGAAGAAAATCCAAAAATTATAGAAAAATTGAAGATAGTTAGAGAGCGAATTAATAAGGATCGTACTACTAAACGTGATTTAACAAGGGAAGAGTATGCAATTTTCTTTACTTCAGTAGATCTTGGGCACTTCAGAAATGATGTAATTACTTCTTTTTATACAACTTTCAAGGAAGTGCAGGAGTATTACAATAAAAAATGACCAATAAAGGTCATTTTTTAAGAGGAAATTCTATATTTAATCAGAGTTTTATATATAATCCATTATGAAAAATGGAGGTGATATTATTGGATTTAAAAACATTAGAACAATACAAACCACATATACCATTTCAGGTAATAGAAAAGGATCTCAATAGAGACCCTATCTTAAGGCGTAAAACTTTCTTTGATGAGAATGATGCGAAAATTGAACATAATGCAGATTTGCTTTCAAACGGAAATATCATAATTCCCATCTTTAAAGAAAAAATCATTAGACCAATCGGTTTTAAAGCGAAATTATTAGACTATGTTATTGAAAATATGGGATGCGGATTTTACATCATTACATATAAAAGAGGCAAAGCAACAACAAAATCAAATGACCTACAGCACGCACACGAAGAAATAGATAAAAAGATAACTATTTATATTGCTTATGACCATAAGGGGAAAAAGTATAAATTTTTTGAGAAAAAGAATAAATTCTTACAGATGTATAAAGAAATTGAGGAATTAAAATATAGCAACGATGTTCAAAATATTATTAATAACTTTATCGACTGGATCCAAACATTCTGGAAAACTGAATTCAAAGTTAAACATAACTTCGGTATGAATACCTCAAATCAAACCTACCAAAATCATTTAGATGTTATTGAAGAACTTGAAAAATCTATTCCAACTCTTGAAAGTTATCATCTTCTCCTTAATTTGTTTGGTGATATTACAGATGAATCACTTAAGAAAATTAATGAAACCATTAATGCTTTGAAAGAACGAATGGATAAAGCAAAAAATATTATCAATGAACATTTCCCTAATCCTAATGTTCTTGTTGATCATACGTACTTTACTGATTTAGGTTATGGGGCTGTTAATCCTATACTTGCTGTATCAAGATACTTAGAAGATAAAATACTAGAAAGAGGATACTTTATAGATCGTGAAAACGATACTATCCATCCCACAATTGGCGAACTATTTATAGGTAACCAATTTTCTAATGTATACGAAAGTGTTAGAAGCAAAAAAGAACGCATTATAGAACTAAAGGATAAAGCTATTACTTCAAATAAAGATTTCTTTATTTACACTCCACCAGAGAAAAAGCAAAAATAAAAGCACGATTTCAATTCGCGCTTTTTTTGTACATTAAAACAATTATTTTTCAAAATATTGTTTTAATGCTTCGTTTACACCATCCCACTCGCCTGCTTGATCATTCCATAAAGGTTTCATACCATATTTTTCACAACACGAAGTGCAGCTCATAATGAATTCAGCATTATCACCAATTAACAATTGCATTTTTTTATCTAAATATCTTTTATTATCCATACAAACAAGATAAACATCCCACTTTTTTTGTTTAGATTTACAAAATTCACAAAAAGCAATTGTTAAAACTCTAGTGGCTTTACCAGATTGGAGTTTATCTATAATTTCCTTTTTCGCCTTTTTCTTTTCAACTAAATATGACATAATTTCCTCCAAATAAGTTCAATTAAATGAAGTTATATTCCACTATTTATAATAATTCAAGGTGATACCTATGTTCAGTGTAAAAAAACTTATAATTGTCCTACTTACCTGTATAAACTAAACGCTTCGCTAATTCAATAGAGGTACTAAGTTTATATCCTCAAATTCGTGGTGGAAAATTCCCCCTAACAATGCACTAAGAAGATCTATACAATTGTTCATAGATCATTCTGTGTCTAAACCAGTTAAAAACGTATGAACTAAAGTTATATATTAAATACATAAGTAACAGTTTTTTTACACTACTAAATACATAAGTAACAGCCACCGGACACTTTCCGTATAAAAAAAGAAGTAAGGACTATTTTACATCCTCACCTCAAAAAACGTATGAACTAAAGTTATATATTTAAATACATAAGTAACAGTTTTTTTACACCTTAAATATTCATTTCTTTTCTATATTTAATCAATGTTGGTCGAGATATTTCTAAGTCTTTCGAGGCTTGTACATTAGATGCATCAGGATTCGTCTTAAAATATCTCTCAATCATTCTTTTATCTCTCTCAATACGTTGTTCTCTGGTTTGACCACGTTCTTCACGAAGTTCTCTCATTTGACGTTTAGATTTCTCATTTTTTGCCGTTTTCGTTTTCACTTTCATCTTGATCTGCTCATCCATTGTTATATCAAACCAATCAACAATCGTGTCAGTTTTGAAGTTATATAGTTTTTTAGTATTTAAAGTACCTTCGGTAATTTCATCTTCTGTTAAACGTCCCTTAAACATTTTATTAACTTCAAAAGCTAGTTGTAAGCTTTCTTCAAACAGCGTTTCATCACCTTCATAGAAGCGTTTTGAATGCATCTTATGATAAGCATTACGTACAAAGAAAACAGCCATTTCCCTATATCCAGTCATTTCTCCATCACGAGCTCTAATTAATTGTTTAATAGATACTATGTGATCAAAAGCTAATGTTCTTTCTTTATGTATAGGCATCACTTTAGCAACTGAATTTGTGCTTGTTTTCGGCCTTCTAATGTCCTTCTCAACTTTAATCTTCTTATTTACTTTCCAAACATCCCAAAGATTAGGAAGACTTCTTGAAAGGCCAGCTAATGAATACTCTGGTAAATCATTTTTAAATGATCTAACAACACTATTCTTTCCGTATTTCCAATTTGTAGTATCTGCTAAACCAAAAACGTGTGGTGCATCAAGACTTTTAGCATCAGGTCCATATTCTTTTAGCATTTCGTACAAAATTTTAGCAACTACTCGTCTTTTTAATAAAACATTGCCTCCTGGTGTGAATTGAAGATGATATTCTAAATAAAATCCTCCGCCAGAGTAAGTAACGACATTTGGTGTCGGTATCTTTTCTGTAGCAAAAAGGTTAACCTGCATATCTTCAACAACCTCTTCAGGAGACATTGATGAATATTTTTCTGATTTATATGGATCTATATCAATTAAAATCTTCCTAATTTGACCTATACTATCTTCTGTGCGCTCTCTAGATTCAAATAGAGTAGTAGGTACAAAAATACGTTTGTGTTGATTCTTTTTTATAAATTCCAAGGCTTTGTTTATCTCTGATTTGTGAAATGAGCGTTGATTGAAGTTTGAACCATCTCCATCAACCGTACAAACAAAGAAAAATGTATTTCTTTTTCTTGTTTTTAATAAGTTGTATAAATAACTTTCTAAATCTATTCTTTCATTAAAATGGTTACTAAACTCTGCTAACTTTGCAATTGCAGACATTAAAAATACACCTCTCCCGTTCCTAAAAATGGAATCAGACAAGGTGTAACACTACCCACTATTTTTCTTTTTTAGCAAAAAGGAATTAAATAAAAATACTTGAAATATACCCTATAACAAAGTATATTAAACATATAAACTTATATTTAATTACCCCTTTTCACTGCCAGGTGAGTGTGGGTTGTGTTACACCAAGAAATCGTTGCTACCAACAACGGTTTCTTTTTTTGTCTTATTTTTGATTATTCTAATGAATTCACTGGAATTTTCTAGTAATATATCTATTTTTCTTTAATTCTATCATTTTGTGTCATAGAATAATATATTAATTTGTCGGGTTCTAGGTAGAACCCTTTTTTTTATTCTAGCAAACGTTTGGATAATAGTGAAAAAATTTACTGTACTATCTTTTTATGTATTCAATATCCCTGGATCTTCGTATTCGCCTTTATATAATTTTTCGTGTTTAATTATTCGATGCACCGTTTGAGCGTGAAATTTTAAACCTTTACGTGATTTAAATCCTAACTCGTTTAATTTAGCAGCAATTTTATTCATCGAAAGTTTTTTCTCTCTTAGTTCGAATACTGTTTTTACCAACGACACTTCATCTTCATTAATTTCTAATTTACCGGTACCAGGTACTGATATGTAACCAGCTGGAGGTGTCCCTCCAATAAAACCGCCTTTAGATGCCTTCCTTTTTCTAGCACCTTGCAAACGATCTACAATCGCTAATCTTTCAATTGCAGCTCCGTATGATTTCATTAATACCATCATTAACTTAGTGGGATCATTACCAAAGTCATTATCCTCTGTAATTGAATGTGGTCTAGTTTTCACTTTGTATGATTCATCTAACATCGTAAAGATATAACCCATTTGCATAGGGTCCCTAGAAATTCTGTCAAATCTATGAATTAAAATATAGTCCACGTCAGTTCGTTCTTTGAACATATCCATCATTTTTTTAAATTCTTCTCTTTCAATCGTTGCAGAAGAAGCTACTTCAGAAAATTCTTCGATAATCTCAATATTATTTTCAGCTGCATACATACGTACTTCTTCTTTTTGCCTTTCAATAGATTTTTCTGCTTCTCTTTCAATTGATTTTCGATAATAAGCAACTGCTTTTTTCATCGGTCTTACCGACTCCCCTTTTAATCTAAAAAAATACTATTTTTACGTCCGTTCCAACGAGCGTTATAAAATACATTCTATTTATATTTGGAATCTCCTGCATATTTAAGTAAAAAATTACCTTTTTTCTATTTAAATTGAAAAAAAATTAAATTCTCAACACTTTTTAACCGTGACGAATCATCAGGATGATTCAGGGTTGACGTTTGGAAAATAATGCATTACAATTAATTCATATCAGCCCTCACGATATCGTTAGGGTTAAGGAGGAGTAACAATGAACAATATAAATGTTAATATTTTTCAAATGAAATCGAAGCCTCACGGAACTGAAAGATTTAATGAATTTGTTGGTACTTCGGAAAATGGTCCTTCATTTGTCGCTATTGGATGGCCTGAAATCGGAGACTTAACGAGCGTAAGCAAGGATGAGATTAGAGAGCGTTTAGAGAAAAAATATAACTATCAAGGGCAACAATTGGCGACTTACCTGGGAGCAGTCAACGCATTTGTGAACACAATGAAAAAAGATGATTTGGTCTTAATTTCTAATCATCTTGATCAAGTTTTCGTGTTTCAGGTTGGAAATTACCAGTATATAGAGGAATTGGATAATGACGTTGATGGAATGTGTCATCAAAGAGAAGCTGAATTATTGATAATCCTTAACAAAGCAGATTTAAATTCAGAGCTTCAGGAATTGCTAAGGAACAGGGGGACCATTACCCAGTTTAAATATCCTTATGAAAGATCCGGGTTAAAAAAATGGTTGGAAGATCCTGATGAAAAACCGGATGTGTATTTAAATGAATTAGTAAATAAAGCGTTAGGTGTCTTAGAAAAGGAATTACTTTCTGAGGATTCGATGACACGAGTAACAGCTGCTGCTGAAATATTACGTTACGCAAAAGAAGACTAAATATAATAAAAAGCCAAAAATATCTCCAACATTAAGATGCTTTTGGCTTTTTAAGTATGAAACTATCGCAAGCGTTAGTTGTATAAGTCCATTTATTCGTTTTCGTAACAGCTAATCGATAAATGTAAACCTAACTCTCCTATTAACTTAAGAGCTTCTGGTTCTAAAACAAAATTGCATTGTTCTTTATAAAATACACCTATAATTAAATCAATTTCATCTACTCCACATTTTTTAATATCATCTATAAAATCATATAATGCCTTTACAACCCAATAAATTTTATTATTATAATCCAAATACATTATCCCATCAGGTGGACATAGAACACCAGAACCATACTTTACAGGTTGTCCATTAAAAGGACCTTTTGTTGTACCTATTTCTCCTACTTCTTTTTTCTGAATTAATTTTATTCCAGTTAATTCTTCTACCTTTTTTGGAGAAAATTTGTCTCCATATAAATGACATCTAACATCTAAATCTTCTATCATCTAACCCCTCACTTGTTCGATTATTCCATTAAACCAATTTGTTTTTAATATTAATTATATCTAAAAGGAAAAAAACCTTCTTCAATTCTGCCAAATAAGTGAATAAAAAAAGTCGCATTAACGACTTGTGATCTTGTACAACTAATGCACTGCGTTAGTTACTTAACAAAAAGTAAAGATCACAATATTGTGGTCTTTTTTTATTACACTAATGGCAGTGTAATTAAATAAGAATTCATTAATATTTAAAAGGAAAAAGAACCAAAATTGTAGTATATAAAAAGTAAAAAAGAAAGGGAGTTATAATATGTATGAGTATTTCAATGGTCTAGTAATTAGGGAAGGTACTGAAGGAGTACCGGCTAATCAAGTTGAAGTGTTGTTCGAAGATGCTGGATGGGCTAGAAACACTCCAGATTGGCAAAAAGAAAAGTTTTCTTTAATCTTTAAAAACTCCTCTTGGGCATTTACTGTTTGGGATAATGATAAAATGATTGCTATGGTCCGGGTTATATCAGATAAAATAATGGCTGCTTCTATTATGGATTTAATAGTTTTATCAGAATATCGCGGTAAAGGTATAGGAAAAAAGTTAGTAGAACTTTGTGTTCAAAAACTCCCTCACGGTGATTGGTTTGCTCATACCTCTTCAAATAATTTCAATTTCTACGAAAAGTGTGGTTTTGAATTAAATGACTTAACTAAGAAAGGGACTTGTACATATTATGGCTATATACAAGCTCGTAAAGTTGGTCATAGATAGTAGTTTGTTGTACAACTAGCGATAGTTTGATAAATTTAAGGAGCAAAAAAACCACCTTATAATAGGTGGTTTTTCTTGTATTTAAAATAAAATTATTCTTTCATCCCTGAAGGGTTAACTCCTTCGAAATTTCCATACATCGTAATTTGATTAAGTATGTCTTCTTTATTACTAAAATCTATCTTTTCAATTACATCGCTACTTATCGACCATTTTTGATGTGGAACTGGTGTATTCATTCCTGGTTTGATTGGTTGAAATACATTCATATTGATATTAAAAGTTGGTAACTTTTCTGGTAAATTAGGGCTTATCGTAAATACTTTTACAGAATCTTCTGGTAGGGTTGTTTCAAAGGTATGAGGTTGTGTTAATCCACTAAATTTTAAATAATGCAGGAAATCAATCATTTCCATACGAGTATCTACACCTGGCTTCATTTTAATAGCAATTCCTATACTATTAAAAAGATATTGCTTCCCCGGAAAGTATTTTCCCCATTGATCATCCGGAATCTCTTTAGTGTCGTAAACACCGTTTAAAACGTATTTTATTTTGGCATCATACACATCATTAGCTTTATAATCATCAAATAAACGATTTTTCCCAAAGATTCGTTCAAAAGCTTCTTGTACAGATGCAGCTTTTTCCATTTTTTCTACATCTTTAAAATGATAAGTTTTATCGCTTGCAACTGTCTTCTTTTTTTCTACTGTCGTAGTTTTTATTGTTTCTTTCTTTCCCTTTACTATTTCCTCATTTAATTTAGAGTAAGTAATGGCTAACAATGTTCCTAGAATGATTACTAATGCTACTAAAAATCCTACAAGTTTCTTCAATGTCTTTTTCTCCTACTATTTTTCTTAAATTATAAGATATTAACGCTTGCAGCAATACAAATTTTTACAAAAGATAGTCCTTCCAGCTCCGGCAAATAAATCGTGCAGTTGCGCTTCACCGATTTCACTGAAGCACTTTCACCTTTTGAAAAACCTAAGGGAAAAATAATGGTGGGGGTTGAGAAAGTGATGGGGGGGACGTCTTAAAAATAGTACTGAATACAATAAGACAAGCATAGTTATTTATTAGACGCGGTTCACTGGTGCAGTTAATTGTTTATAAAAACTGGTATATCAAGTGAGGAGGAACTATTAATGAGTACAATAAAAAATAGATCTGAGACAGCACGCGAAAGGTCGTTAGGTGGAAAGCGCTGTGTGCGTTATAGCATTTCAATTAACAATGAATACAACAAGAAGTTATCGATGTTAGCAGTTTCTTGTGGTATGACTAAATCAGAAATGTCGGATCAATTGTTACGCATAGCATTGGATTCACCAAACGTTGTAAACTGGCTACAAGACCAATTCAACAAAGTAGAGCAATACCGAGTAAAACCATTAATTATTAATAACAAAGTCGTTTATTAACGCAAAAAAATAGCCTTCATCTGAAAGGCTTTTTTTAATGCATTTATTTAGCTTTTAATAAACCATTGTATTTAAATCCTTCTGCAAAAGATTTTTTATCCCAGTTATAACATTTCGTACAAAGACCTAAATTTTTTTGAACACTTTTTGTATTTTTAATCGGTTTCTCACAGTATCTACATTTCATCGAAATACCTCCCGAATGACTTATTACTAATGTTATTGACTGATAGAGGGGAATTTATAAGCATTCTTACTAAAATAAGTTATTAATTGAAAGATAGATACATAAAAAAACGTAGCCAGTTCAGCTACGCCCTTAATACCCGTCCTATTTATCTGTTTCGTCATCCGAAGTTTTCGGAGCTGCATTACGTAAATCGTATAAATTGATTGAACGAACAACCTTGTTATTCGATAAATCAATTTGCTCAATTGCATCAACCTCAATTTCAGTAGTTTGGTCATCAACAAATTTAGTATCTTGGTCAACAAAAAAGGTTCTAGGAACATAATGTCCAGCAGCGTCTTTTTCAATACCAAGATGTACACAAACTCCGTGTGCGATATCATAAATTAAAATTTCGCACTCGATATTACTTCCCTGTACCTTTTTGAATTTAAACATTGCTTTGTGAGACAAGAGGATGTGCGGGATTTGATAAAAGTAAAGAAATTTGCCTTTAAGCGCTTTGCTATAAAATACACCTTGATGTAATGTTCGAAGATGGTAATCAGTAATTTCTCCACTTTTAATCCGTTTGTAAGCCCATTCTCCTCGGTATCTTTTTAACTGATTTTCATTGTTAAATACTGACTTTGCAACTGTTTCTACGCCGAGCAAATGGCTAAAACGTTTTTTATCAAACTTCAGGTTAATAAATGTGCCGTCCGATAATTCATAACGAAAATTAAATGGTCTTAAATAAGTTTCATAGTATTCCTGCAATAATTGGATTGTAATTTTATTTCGTTTTGGTTTCTTCTGTAATTCGTATAGTTCCGTTGCGCTGTAGCCCAATATTCTTCCTCTCTTCCCTAGTTAGCCTTATTTATTTTTTTAGATTGGTTTCGACTCTTCTATTTTAGCAAAAATATTCACTATTAAGAAAGTTTCGCCAATGAAATTTTCCAATTTATACTAATCTAATCTTTTAAAATTAAAAATTCAAGTTTAAATTTTTTTTAACAAAACAAAAACACCCCGATCATTTAATGATCAGGGTGTTGGAATTGAAAAAATATTATGAAGGTAGCAAGTAAAGCACGTTTTCCGGTTTATTTTCTAGGCCAAGGATTGATGTGATCCTCTTTCCACCGGTGGGGCACTCAGGGCTACCCGCCCGAGCGAATCGAAAATGTTCGACTCCGTGTTATTACTATATCCAATTTATCATTAAAGATTCCTTCTTTCAAGAAAAAACATACATTTTTTTAAGAAAAAATACTACATTTTTAGAAAAAATTGATTACTTTATGGG
>NZ_NTZO01000721.1 GCF_002559405.1 Bacillus sp. AFS001701
TTGGCCATATTTTTTTAAACATGTTTCCACCTTAATAATAAATTAGTTTATTAAGAAGTGTGCCGAAATTTTAGTGAAAATATTCCATTTTAATCACTATTCTTCAATTTTTTGGTAATGAATGAAGAATTAGAGGTTCTTAAAATATGTGTATGACGCGGTCTATTAACTACTTTTAATACTAAATAAAAAGCAATTCTGTTATAATATTATCTAGAATGTAAAGATGAGAAGGGATGTAAGTTAATGGGGGATTTAAATATTGGTATTGCATTTGGAGCGGGATTTCTCTCCTTTATTTCTCCATGTTGTCTACCGATTTATCCAGCGTTTTTATCGTATATTACAGGGGTATCTTTAAGTGATTTACAAAATGAAAAAAGAATACATAAAAGTAAAACTTTACTACATACTTTGTTCTTTTTACTAGGTTTTACAATCATTTTTATTGTTTTAGGTTTTAGCACTTCCATAATTGGTTCTTTTTTTATGCGTTATCAAGATTTTATTCGTCAAGTTGGTGCGATTTTAATTGTATTTTTAGGATTAGTCGTAACGGGTATTTTTCAACCGAAGTTTTTAATGAATGATCGAAGGTTTCAATTTTCAAAACGCCCTTCAGGATTTCTAGGTTCTACTTTAATTGGATTAGCATTTGCAGCAGGTTGGACACCGTGTACTGGACCAATCTTAACTTCAGTATTTGCACTTGCAGTAAGTAACCCAGGTTCAAGTCTATTTTATATGTTAGCATATACACTTGGATTTTCTATTCCATTTTTTGTATTGTCGTTTTATTTAGGGTCACTAGGTTGGATTAAAAAGTATTCACATAAAATCGTCGTTTATGGTGGATATATCATGATCATTATGGGAATCATGTTATATTTTGATTGGTTGACTAAAATAACAATTTACTTTACTAGATTTTTTGGTGGATTTACTGGGTTTTAAACATTATTTTTCCAATGTAAAAAATTGCAGGATTTGAAGTTATTGGATTTGCATCGATGTGGAAGAAGCAGTATTATATAATCAGTTTATTAATTAAAAGAGTGCTTTGTATTAACAAAAACTGTAAAAATCAGTTTTAAAAAAAGTCGATGCATATAAGAATTGTTATTCTTTAAGATTGAAAAAAAGGTAGTGAAAAAAATGAGTAAAGATATGAGTATAATTTTTAGCACAGTATTTGCAACCTGTATGGCTTTAGGTGTAATTTTCGTTAGACTAAAAGCTGCTAAAAAGCCGACAAACCTTAAAAAAATAATTTTACCTCCATTTTTTATGAGTAGTGGAGCTTTAATGTACTTAGTACCAGAGTTTAGATTGACAAGTTCTGAAGTATTAGAAGCTGTTTGTATGGGAGTATTTTTTTCGTTATTTTTAATTAAAACATCTAAATTTGAAATTGTAGATAATGAAATTTATTTAAAAAGATCAAAAGCATTTGTCTTTATCTTACTTGGTTTATTAGTAGTTCGAATCGTGATGAAGTTATATTTAAGTTCTTCGATCGATGTAGGCCAATTAAGTGGTATGTTCTTCTTATTAGCATTTTCAATGATTGTTCCTTGGCGCTTAGCAATGTACAAATCATATCAAAAAATGAGAAGACAGCTGCCTTCAAATACAATTATTACATGAAAAAACGTGTACCTTTTCGGTACACGTTTTATTTTGCAAGTAAATGCTTAAAATCGGCAAAATCGATTTCTTTTTTCTTTAGTGTTTTAACTAAAAATGCATGATCTCGCTTAGGAGTTGCTTTAATATATCCTTCAATAATTAAGCCTTGTGTAATTTGCGGAGCGTTATTTAGCAACGCTAATTCACCAATTTTTCCAGCTATTTTATCTCGAGCTATATCTCTAAATAAAGATGGAACAGGTTTTACTAATTCTTCAAGTAATTCTTTCTGTTCAGTCGACCACAAATGTCTTGTTTTTTGTAAATATTCTTCCTGCCAATCTAAAATAGATTTCCCATCTTCTTTAGGTAATCTTTTCAAAAACTTTCTGAACATAAAGTATCCACCGATTGACATCATTCCTAACAAGAAAATTGTCCATAAGACAATCATAATTTGAGAAAAGAACGAAAACATATGTATCCTCCTTGTATTAGGTAAACATACCACTATTATAGTAAGAAAATATGACAAGTATCAAGCAAGTACATATGTTTTTTGTCAAAAAATGACCATTTATTTTTAAGTACTAGTTTCATTTTAAGTATTTGAATCATATAGTAGAAAAAATAAAGAAAAAAGTCGTAGAGGAGGCGAAAGAATGTGAAACAAACTAAATTCTCTTCTCACTTTACTTTTCTAAGTGTTTTATTTTATATGGCTGCCAGTTCAATATTCCTAGTCATTCTGTACAAGTTAATATCAATGCTTGTAGGAAACGGAAATGATTTAAAGACTTATCTGCAAATCGCTGTAGTTGTAATTGTTTTAAGTATTACAGCTTTCCGCCTAATAAGAAGTGATATTGTATTAATCCAGGATGAAATTATTATTCATAAAGGCATTCTAACAGTTAAACTTAAGGTCAATGATATTACAGAAATAAAGCAACTAGTCGAAGTTTATGGAAAAAATAAGGAAATAATAACTTTATTAATTCATATTAACGAGTCAGTACAACCA
>NZ_NTZO01000722.1 GCF_002559405.1 Bacillus sp. AFS001701
TGAACTTGTAATTAAATTTATCATAAATATGTCATAAATTCAAGAATAAAATCAATTTTTGTCGAAAGTGTACAAGCATGATTTATGAAAGCGTCGAAAATAGAAAATGTTTTAGTAGTTAAAAAATAGCGGATGACGTAAGTAAGAAAAAGATCTATATTCATCAGAACTTTAACTATTAACTAATTGTAGAGAGGATATTGAAAGATTTGTAGAAATTTGAATGAAGGTATAATGAATTTTTCGATAGAATTCTTCTTTATAGGTTAAATTTAGGAGGAGAGTAACTATGACAGAACCTTTGGTAAATGAAAAGAAAAATCCTTTGGTCAAAAGTTTCGAAGGTGTTTGTAGTTTGATTGAAGAAACAAACGACAGGATTGATTTTACACAGGATACACTTAAGGAACTTGATCGATACAATAATGAGAAATTAAAAGATGCAAAACAATTTACTATTAAAGTAGCTGCTGCAAGCCTACTAATTGCAACAACGGGCTTAGTAGTTACTTTAGCAAATAAAAGAAAACCAAAACAATTTGATTGGCTTGCTGCTAAGCAAAAACGTAAGTATGTAAAAATGTAACGAATAGTATTTCTAAATGAGGAATAGCCACATTAAAAAGGCAGCGACCATTATTATAATCGCTGTTTTCTTTGTGATGATCGTTAATACATAATGAATACAATTATTAACTGCTAGATGAATATGAAGAATTAAAAAGCCTATTCTTTTCTTTTCTCTTTTCTTTCTAAACAAAAAAGGATTCTGCATCTTTGCAAAATCCTCTTCTCTGATTTCAATATAGCGGTGACAGGACTTGAACCTGCACATCCGTGAAGATACCTGATTTTGAGTCAGGCGTGTCTGCCATTCCACCACACCGCCAAAAAGTTATAAAATAATTATAATATATGAAAGACAAATTGTCCATTCAAATCTGTAATTAAAAACCTCTTACAAAAGTAAGAGGTTTAATGATACCGAGGGCCGGACTCGAA
>NZ_NTZO01000723.1 GCF_002559405.1 Bacillus sp. AFS001701
TGTAGCTCCTTGTGATCCATCTGCACCTGTAGCTCCTCTTTTACCTCTCTTTCCTCTTTCTCCTTCTTCACCTTCTTTTCCTCTTGGTCCCCTCGGACCTGTTGGACCTGTTGGTCCCATTTGTCCTATTATTCTTGGTGTCATTTTTGCACCTCTTATTAAAGAATTTCATACATTTTATATTACGTAAATTGGACAAGTTGGTTCATATAAATGTAAAAAATGAGTCGGGAAATAGTAAAAAGAAGTCAGTAACTCTTTAATATTAAAGCTATTTTTAAAAATTCTTTATGCATGCCATTATGTTGAATAAGA
>NZ_NTZO01000724.1 GCF_002559405.1 Bacillus sp. AFS001701
TTTTTTTTTTGAATTAAATGACAGTTTAGTTTAATAAAGTTGAGAATTGAAAAGGAGAGTTTACCTTAGAAAAGCAATTTTATGAGGTACTAATTGTAAAAGAATAAGGAGTATTTGAATTGAATGAAAAGAGAAAATATAAGATAGAATTAAGTTCAATAATTTATTTATGTTCCTTTTTAGTGGTTTTTCCAGTGAGTTTACCATTGTATTTTGTATTAGCTATGGGGTCTGCTGATCCTTCGCTTTCAATAGTTACTACGGATATGATTTATTATGGCTTTCTAATATTTATTAGTATTGTAGGTTCTATAGTTTTGAAACGCATATTTGGAACTGGATTAAGAAACAAAAATAATAAAATAACTTGGTCAATATTTGTAGCACATTTTGTCTTAATACCATTGAGCGTCCAATTTTATAATTATTTATTTTTTTATTAAGACAAAAGGGATTATTAAATTAGATACTCATCTAATTCAAC
>NZ_NTZO01000725.1 GCF_002559405.1 Bacillus sp. AFS001701
ATTAAAAAAATGTCTCCTCTTTATCGCTTAATTTGATAACGAAAGGAAAAAAAATAATAATAAGTACAAGGAATATCCAACTTAAATATCCTAAGCCCAATATAACTTCTTTATTTTTAAAAGTTGCAAATTGAATGGTTCTGCAATTTGGACATTCTTTCCCTTTTTTAGTATAACCGAGTTGCCATATATCTTTTGCTTTCCATTTATAGTTACAGTTATTGCAATTTGCCACAATATTCCTCCATTCCCAGTATCATCTCTTTTTTAAATACTTCTTTAAGAAAATTATACCTATAAAACGGGTATTAGTAATTTGGGGGAATTTCGCCTT
>NZ_NTZO01000726.1 GCF_002559405.1 Bacillus sp. AFS001701
AAGATTTAAAAGATATGAAAAAATTCTATTCCCTTCTTCCTATTTAAGTTCGTACGTTCGACTTTAAATTTGCATAAAACGAACATTAGTTCTATAATAAATATAGAAAAAAAGATTCCCTCATATATGAGAATCTTTAAGCTATTAATTATTAGTTTGAGCTGATCTCATCTTTCGATTTCGGCACGATGATGATTGTTTCTCCTTTTTTAGAGAACATGTATTGATCACGAGCATAGTTTGCTATGAAATCTGGATCATTTAATAATCTAATCTGTCTGTTTAAGTCTTTTTCAGTTTTAGCCACTTTTTTTTGTTCGACATGTAATGTTGAAAGTTCATGTTGCTTTGCCGAAGCGATCTTGTTTTGACTATACATATATATTCCAGACGCGATAATTAAAGACAAAAATAATGTTGTCAAAATGATTCGATGGATTCGTATTGTTTTTCTTTTTTTAGTCTGCGGAAATTGATTACGAGAAGGCTTGTTTATTTCTTCTCTTTGTGGATTATATAGTTTTCGCGCTTCTGCCTTCACGTTAAAAACCTCCTTTAAAAATATTATTCTACTCTAGTTTAACA
>NZ_NTZO01000727.1 GCF_002559405.1 Bacillus sp. AFS001701
TCTGGAATACTGTGAGTAGTCCTAAAAAAACTAATTGAACTATTTTCAAATGTTAATAAAGTAGTTTCGTCATATAGTTCAAATTGCTCAAGGTTTTTAATACCCTTTTCACTTAATTTTTCTCTTATAAATAAATAAGCTAATTTATTCGTATAAAACTTTACTTGTGGAAGTTTATTCATAATATATGGAATCGCACCAATATGATCTTCATGCCCATGTGTTATAAAAACACCTACTACTTTATGTGCGTTTTTCTCTAAATAACTTACATCAGGTATGACATGATCTATTCCGTACATTTCTTGTTCAGGAAATTTTAAACCTGCATCTAACACATAAATCAAATCACCAACTTCGACTACATACATGTTTTTTCCAATTTCTCCGACGCCACCAAGGGCAAAAACTTTTACTTGTTCCTTCATTTCCTTCACCACAACCTGTTCCTCCTAGTTAGTTCTTTAAATTTACAGACCGTTCAAAATCTTACAAACATTATATCCTAGTCCGAACAGGTAAAACAAGATACATTCTTCCTTAAATAGGAAAATCGGATTACTTTGGGTATGTATTTTTAATTAATTTTTAACAAAATGATAGTTAATAAAATGAATGGTAGCTGATTGCCACTATAGT
>NZ_NTZO01000728.1 GCF_002559405.1 Bacillus sp. AFS001701
TCGCGTACGTCCCCGGCGACGTCAGCGTGTGGCCGAACCTGTCGGGTGGCGAAGCCGTCGACCTCCTCGCCCGGCTCCGCGGCGCCCGCACGAAGGACGACGCCTACCAGCACGAGAAGAAGCGGCTCACCGAGGCCTTCCAGTTCGACCCGCGCAAGAAGGGCCGCGCGTACTCCAAGGGCAACCGGCAGAAGGTCGCGCTGATCGCCGCCTTCGCCGTGCCCGCCGACCTGTACATCCTCG
>NZ_NTZO01000729.1 GCF_002559405.1 Bacillus sp. AFS001701
GTTAAAAAAGAAAAATAAAAATGAGGGAAATACCAAAAATAGGAAACAATAGAAACAAAGTACTAAAATACATAAATTAAGATTGAACTAAATAAGAAAGGAGAATTTTATGAATATAAAATTTTTGTTTATATTAAATGATTATATACCTTCAGAACCAGCTTATGTTGCCAATACAGGAAAATATATAGATGGCTCATTTAATATCTATTTAAATGAAAGTTTATTTTTTCATGATCCGAATTTAAATCTTACTGAGTTTGCGAGTCAATTAAGTGAATGGGTTCAAAAGGTACAAAATGGATCAAGAGATAACATGAATTATGAATCGATTAATCGAAATGAAGATCTTATGAATTTCCTATATAAAGGAGATGACAAGTGGGGGATTTATTCGGTGTGGCAAATGTTTGAACCTACAGAATATATTAATACAGAGGTATTAGTTGAGTCTGTGAATGGATTTCTTACTGATTTAAATGAGAGACTTATTGAAATCAATTATGATTATACGCTTGATAAATTTAATCAGTAATTTTTATTATAAATCGATGTTGTTTTACTAAAAAGAGTTGCAAGAGTAACTCTTTTTTAGTGCATTTTCATAGGGAATTCTTACTGAAAAAAATTTGATTTCATATGCTTAATATATCTTTTTAATTATTAATGGTTATTTTTAGTTGTATATTCCTATTTGGCTGTTCAATAAAATCAAATACAGAGAGTAAAACTAGTAAAGTTTTTGGTATCAATGGAGTTACTTCAATAGATACAATTATTTATTCGGCGGATAAAGATCATGATTTAATAAATAAAATCGAAAAAGGATTTAAATTAAAAAACATTGAGGATAAACAAATTGATTCCACAGATTTAAGACTCACTTTTCTTGAGAAAGATGGTAAAAATGATGAATTTGAAGTGGATTACAAGGAAAGTATGTATTGGCAAAATGGAAAAGGATATAAACTTGATTCTAAGATAACCAAACTTTTACAGGAACAGTTTAGAAACTAGGTACACCTTCTTTAATGTTTTTTACATATAAACTTGATGAAATGTATAGTGATTTAATGAACAAGAATGTTACTGTTGGAGAAATTGTTGAAATGCCAAATGGAAGAGTGTTTAACTTTGCAGATGATGAACAAAATTATTTTGCAGTAATGGAAAAAAATAAAAGATTAATAAAGCACTGGGTAAAATTTTACCTTGTTTTTTTTTATAAATTTTAGTTAAAAATCACTTTTACCATGAAGATAAAAGT
>NZ_NTZO01000730.1 GCF_002559405.1 Bacillus sp. AFS001701
TTAACTTTGATTTTTTCATATATTATTTTTTTTCCAACTACTTTAATAATCTTAGGTGGCTGTGTATTGTAGTAAGACATTGACTGCACTTTTTTATCTTTCACATAAAACTCAAAAGTGTACAAACCATCGTATTTCATTTTGTAAATACCACTTAATTTGTAATATTTTTTTGAAATAAAATCTTGTTTATCGTACCATTTCTCAGTTGTACCAAGTCTAACTATCATATATCCCTTTTGTGCATTAATTGATGAGGCTACATCACGATAATCAAATGTTCCATAGTTTTGTCCATCTAAACGGTAACCATTGTATGCTAGGCTGCTATTAGGCTTGAAAGTAACAAAGAATAGAGTTGTTATCAGTAATAAAAGGTATAGTTTTCTCATTTTTCCTCCTTAGTAGTACGTGAGTATTTAATCATATATATGTAATCGGCTATTATTAATTAGTTTAAAAACAATCTATGCTTTATATGAATCTTTCAATGCAATAATCATATTTAATAAAGGTTATTTACAATTAAAAAAACGCAATTAATTTTTGAAATTTCTTCTTCAACTAAATGG
>NZ_NTZO01000042.1 GCF_002559405.1 Bacillus sp. AFS001701
AAAATAGAGAAAGTAAAACGATTTAGGTAATATATCTTGAATTTATATTAATCAGCCAAATAAAGTAAGAGAAATGTGCAAAAGTATATACGTAATAGGAGAGGATGTCTCTCACTTTTTGTAATTAAACTAGTTATTATCATCAAATTTGCGGTGGTCAGATTCACTGGTATTACCCCTTGTAATCATTCAATACATTTTGTTGAGTACAATGTATATATTTACTCTGAAAATGTAATCTACTATTATAAAATACAATCGAGTTTTCTTTCATCATGTAGGTATTAATCCCAATCTTCGAGAGAAAAATAAATGAAGAAATTATAAAGGAGATATCATAAAGTTGAACGTAAAATACTTAGATTTACTGGCTCATAAATATGATAGTGAAGAAAAAGTGGTAACTGAGATTATTAATCTTGAAGCCACCCTTAATCTGCCAAAGGGGACAGAGCATTTTGTCAGTGATTTACACGGGGAGTATCAAGCTTTTCAACATGTGTTAAGAAATGGTTCGGGTAGAGTAAAAGAGAAAATAAGAGACCTATTTCAAGATGAACTATCTGATACAGAACTTAATGAATTTGCGACGTTAGTTTATTATCCTGAAGAAAAATTAAAGTTAATTAGAGATAAGTGTGTAAATAAACAAGAATTACATCAATGGTACACAGTAATCATTGACCGTATGATAAAGCTAATTTCTTATTCGTCATCTAAATATACACGCTCAAAATTACATAAAGCATTGCCTCAAGAGTTTGTTTATATAATAGAAGAGTTACTTTACAAAACGGATGAATCCACAAATAAAAAACCATATTATTCAAAAATAGTCCAGCAAATTATTTCTCTTGGTCAAGCAGATAAACTTATTACAGGTCTGGCTTATTCTACTCAGCGGTTGGTAGTTGACCATCTTCATGTCGTGGGTGATATTTATGATCGCGGACCTGAACCTGATAAAATTATGGATACTCTAATTAATTATCATTCTGTTGATATTCAATGGGGAAATCATGATGTCCTATGGATCGGTGCCTTTGCTGGATCAAAGGTTTGCCTAGCTAATATTATTCGTATCTGTGCCAGGTACGACAACTTAAGTATTATTGAAGATGTGTATGGAATAAATCTTATACCACTTCTTAATCTTGCGGAAAAGTACTATAAGGACAATCTAGCATTTAGACCCAAGAGCAATTCGGATAAAAAAAAGTCTGATCATGAACTTTTGCAAATTACTAAAATCCATCAAGCGATTGCAATTATTCAGTTCAAGCTTGAAATGCCAATCATAAAGAGACGCACGTATTTTAATATGTCAGAAAGGCTTTTGCTTGAAAAGATTGATTATGACAAAAATGAAATAACAATTAATGGGAAAACTTACCTATTAGAAAATACTTGCTTTGCAACTATTAATCCAGATAATCCGAGTGAATTAATAGAGGAAGAAGAGCAAGTCTTGGACAGACTATTGTTTTTTGTCCAGCATTCGGAAAAGTTGGCCAGACATATGAATTTTCTCATGAAGAAAGGCAGTCTTTATTTGAAATATAATGGGAACTTATTAATACATGGATGCATCCCAATTGATGAAAATGGAAATATGGAAAAAATGGTGATTGAAAATCATACTTATGCAGGTCGCGATCTACTTGATATTTTTGAACATTATTTACGACATGCTTTTGCACATCCTGAAGAGACAGAAGATCTCGCGACAGATATGGTCTGGTATTTATGGACAGGAGAATATTCATCATTATTTGGGAAAAGAGCAATGACGACCTTTGAAAGGTATTTTATTAAAGACAAAGAAACCCATAAAGAGATTAAGAATCCATACTATCATTTACGTGAAAAAGAGGAAATCTGCTGTAAAATTTTAGCAGAAATGAATCTTAATCCTAACATAGGCCATATAATAAACGGCCATACACCTGTTAAAGAAATAAAAGGAGAGAATCCAATTAAAGCAAACGGAAAGTTGATTGTCATTGATGGAGGATTTTCCAAAGCTTATCAATTAACGACTGGTATTGCTGGATACACTTTATTATATAATTCTTGCGGTATACAACTCGTCGCCCATGAAAAATTTAATTCAAAAAAAGATGTTCTATTAAAAGGGTCAGATGTTTTATCAGTAAAGAGATTGGTGGAAAAAGAACTCGAGAGAAAAAAGGTTCTAGAAACCAATGAGGGAGAGCGGTTATTACAGGAAATATCTGTTTTAAAAAGTCTATTAGAAAATCGCTATACTAATCCTCAGTTGTGAAGAGTATATGTTATCAAAAGGATCAAACTTCATCATTCCAATTGGATTTGGGGAATTTGTTTTAAATGGTGATTTTGAATTAATTGTTTCACATACTTAAGTGCAATTGAATAGTGGAAAAGAATCAGGACAATTGCTCTGATTCTTTTTTTTTTATGGTTACCAATTTTAAAAATGATGATATAAAAATAGATGTGTTTTTTTGACCATTATGGAGATAGTAGATTCTAAACTAATTAACGGGTAGTAAGAAAGGATTTATAAAAATGAATACATAAAGAGGCTATGAATTTTAATCATAGCCTTTTATCAATAAGGGATACTATGTTCTTAGATTTTTTTATTTTGAAACTGGATAGACGTTTAAATATTCTTCTAAGGTTAAGTTTCTTTTTTTTATTTGTTTTGCTGTTGTTACTCCAACATACCGAATATGCCAAGGTTCGTATTTGTAACCTGTGATCTGCTCTTTACCTTTTGGATATCGAATAATAAAACCATAGTTAGAGCTATTTTTATCAAGCCATTTGGCTTCTTTTGTATTAGCAAAACAGCTTGTAGCCGCACATTTTCCAGTGCTACTACTTACATCAATTGCTAATCCTGATTGGTGTTCACTTGAACCGGGTAATGCACTATACTTTCTTGCATTAACATAGCCATCTTCTTTTACATATCGATTAAAAAGAACTTTCTGAGTCGCATAAGAGCGATATCCTGAAACACCACTTAAATATATATGATCTTTTTTTGCTCCAGCAAATAATTTCTTTAATGCTATCGCTGCTTCTTTTCTCATTTTTCGTTTTTCAAGCTTTTCTTTAAAAATGAATGAAACATTTGGATAAACTAGATCCTTTGGAACATAATTTTTAGGTAAAAAATATTTTTTGTTTACTAAAACTGTAATGACATCAGGGTGTGAAACAGTTCTAATTGCATTACTTTGTTTCGTTCTATATATAACATTTTTAGGTACATCTGTTGTTTTGTTATTCTGATTATTAGCATTTTCATTGTTTGTTTTGTTCATCTGATTATTAGTATTTTCTTTATTTGTTTGGTGATATTCTTTTTTAGGACTAGAATCATTGTGATGATGATTTTGGTTACTACAACCGTTTAAAGATAATCCAAAGATAATTAAAATTGAAAGAACTAAATATTTCATAAAAGTAAGTACCCCCACATGTTGGTATGTCTAGTTGTTAATGAATAAATATGTCAAATATTTGATTTCATTTTTGAAATTCGTGTTCATTTAAAGGAAGATAAAAAGTTATTTTTCGTACATAGTCCAACTATTTCCTGAAATTTTTTCGGAAATATCAATGACTTTATTTTTAACTCTATCTTTTTCTGGGCCATCTAATAACTTTGGCTGATAGTTGTTTCTTGAAGAAACAGAGGATATAGAAAAGGGTATCACTTTCAACTCTTTTTCATTTGTCAATTTTCCATTTTGAAAGTGAAAAGTTTGCTGAAAAACAATTGTATCTTTATCACTAGGATTTCGATTCCCACCAAACATAAAGTTACCTAAACTATAGACAATAAATTTTCCATTATATTCTTCAATTCCCTGAAGTACATGAGGATGGTGCCCAAGTATTAAATCTGCTCCGTGATCAACCGCGTAGTGAGCCAAGCTTTTTGAGTATTATTAGGTACATACTCTCGCTCTATACCCCAATGAAAATGGATTAAAATTACTTTTGCACCAGCATTTCGTAATTCACCTATATCATTAGCAATTTTAACTCTTAATTCAGGAGTATCATTCCAACCTTCATATCCTAGTGCTCCTATTTTTATCCCCTTAACAGTTGTTAAATAGTGATTTGAATATCCAAAATAACCTATCTTGTATTTTTTTAAGTTACTAATAGTATCATCATAACCTTTTTCTAAATAATCATGACTATGGTT
>NZ_NTZO01000731.1 GCF_002559405.1 Bacillus sp. AFS001701
ATGGCAGTATATTGAATAAGAAATTGGGTTTTTATGGTAAAAATAAATTAAATATTTGCCATAAGGAGAAAAATTATGAAAAAGTTACTTAACATCTTTAAAAATATGTTTTTAGATATATTTTCAATGGGTAAGGGCTTTATATATGGCTTTTTAATGATAGGGTTATTAGTTATTGTTGGTAGCGCTATTGTTTACGCAGTTCTATTGTTAAAAAATATTATATTTTAGAACTAACACATGAGTTAGTTGAAGATCAAGAGCTAATCTGGAATTGGAATTTGAAAAATGCTTGGGGGAGAATAAAATTGCTAGTACCAATACTATTTTTAGTTGCAATAGCTTGTTATTTAATATGGTATTTTTCAGATGCATTGAGAAAAGTTTCAAAGCAAAATGAAGAAATTATTAAACTGTTAAAAGAGATAAAATAAGTAACTTATTCAACTAACGCAT
>NZ_NTZO01000732.1 GCF_002559405.1 Bacillus sp. AFS001701
CATATTGAATGAAAGGGTAAAAAAAATTCAACAAGAAAATGACAAGGTAATCATCTATTCAGAAAATGAAATCCTTACTAGACAAAGAGAATTTGAAAGTGATTATGTAATTTCAACAATTCCATACTCTTTATTTAACTTCGTTGACGTTCTACCATTCGAGTCTTTTTCTTATAATAAATGGAAGGTTATTAGAGAGTTACATTATGCAGATTCGACTAAAATTGCACTACAGTTCAAAACCAAATTTTGGGAAAAGTTAGGTTTATTTGGTGGTAAATTAACAACTGATTTACCAATTAAGTTTTCGTATTTTCC
>NZ_NTZO01000733.1 GCF_002559405.1 Bacillus sp. AFS001701
GGGTATCCTGCCGCAGTCTCCGCTGCTCCCGGAAGGGTTGACCGTCTTTGAGCTGGTCTCGCGCGGGCGTTTTCCCTGGCAGAACTTTATGCGCCAGTGGAGCGACGAGGACGAGCTGGCGGTGGAAGAGGCCCTGCGCCTGACCGGCACGGCGGAGTTTGCCCATATGCCGGTGGAAAGCTTATCCGGCGGCCAGCGTCAGCGCTGCTGGATCGCCATGGCGCTGGCGCAGCAAACGCCGTATATCCTGCTTG
>NZ_NTZO01000734.1 GCF_002559405.1 Bacillus sp. AFS001701
GAGGTGGAATTAATTAAAGTGTATATCGAAATGTTATTTCCACATAATAATTTAGGAGCGGTTAATCGCTAAAAATTGTTCTTAATATAAATGTTAGTATCGATTTTTTAAAAAAATTTGTCAAGACTGTGAACAAAGAATATGAAAAATAACTTGTTTGATCTTGTAATAATACTAGGGCAATTATATGGAGAATAGTAGAAAGTATCAATAACTAAAAATTAGTAAAAAGATTAAATAAATACATACTAT
>NZ_NTZO01000735.1 GCF_002559405.1 Bacillus sp. AFS001701
AACTAACGCATTGCATTAGTTACATAACGTTCGACAGCTTCGGCGGTCTTTTTTTTGTGCTAATTAAAACTTTAACTGAATAAGGTATTGAGAAAAGCAGATAACAATTTATTGATAAATTAAAAAGCGAAAGAAGTTAAACAAAAATAATTAGGGGGAAGAAAAATGAAAAGAGTTATAATTGGAGGATTTTTCTTTCTTGGTGGGTTATTTACAACTTTAACGATTATTACGTTAGCTGCTAAGTTTATTCCTAGTATTACAACATGGTCAGGTAAGTCACAGTTATGGTTTGCAATTTTTGGTGCTAGACAATTTAACGAATATACAGGACAAAGCTTATATCTAGGTTTCCCATTTATTATTGGAGTTTTACTAACAGGTGTTGGTGTTACTATTTTAGCACGAGAATATTTTTACAATTCTAGGGATAAAAATAATTGAATCAATATATATAAGTTCATCAACCAATACATGCATTAGTTAACAATTTGATCGGCTGTTTAGTCGAT
>NZ_NTZO01000736.1 GCF_002559405.1 Bacillus sp. AFS001701
TATTAAAATAAAAATAGATTTCAATTTAGCAGATCTAATAAGTTGCAACGTGTTACTAAGAAAATTGATACTAAATTAATTTTAATTACGTTGCCTCTATTATCATATCGGGTTATTCAATTGGACTTTTGGCATATTCGATTAGTAGAGAAATCAATAAGAACGAGTAGAAAAAAAGTAGTTTTTGACATTTTAGGTCGATAAAGTTCGAATAAAATTTATCAAATCGGGAAAATTTATTTAATTGTTTATAAACTTTAAGATTTGATTTGAATAAAAAAGCAATTTGTATCTTTAATTGGGTGAATATCTCTTTAGAATAGGTAAATATAAGGTAATGATAAAAGACAGATAATACATCTTTACTATATTTACGACAAGTTTTTTACGAATTCCTCACCAGACTACAAGTAGCGTACAGTCGTTGTTTTAAAAGCAATTTTTTTGCTAATACTAGTTTTTTAGTTAAATTTTTCAGGTAATATAGAAAAAAAGATACTTTTTCATGGTTAGCCTTTTCAATAAAAAAAAACAGGATAACGTTTTATATACAAAACATATT
>NZ_NTZO01000737.1 GCF_002559405.1 Bacillus sp. AFS001701
ACTGCACACCGATACCCGGCGTCAGGGTGAGCCCGCCGTTGGTGTAGCGGTACAACCACGCCAGATCCCAGATAAAGCCGTTGCTGTTATCCAGCGTGTCACCCGCCAGGGCCGTACGCAGGAAGCCATACTCGGTGTTATGTACATACGAGAGCCCGGCCATCATGGTGCTTTTACGCTTGTCGAGCTGGCGAAGCGCATGGCTGTCGCTGTCACCCGGCTTGAAGTGCGTTGGGTCGTAGTAGGCCATGATGGAGAGCTTATCGGCCTTATCGTTCCAGAGATAGTAGCCGCCG
>NZ_NTZO01000738.1 GCF_002559405.1 Bacillus sp. AFS001701
GGTATTAAAACATATATATGTTGCTTGAAAAATGATTTAATTTGATAAACGCCTAGAATGTTTTTACTTGCATTCAAAGGCTTTCACTTAGATGTCGACTTTCTAAAGTAATATGTTGAAATAGAAAAGACAGCAAGCTTGTAATAGCCAACTGTCTTTTAATTTTTTATTACATTCATTTCATTATTCGATCGTTCAATATCCTGGAATATTTACCTTCTGACCAATTCGCTCAATTACATCATCCAACTCATCCGGTTTTAAAAATTCAATCGGTGAAAATCCCTTTTCAAATTGCAATGTATCAGCTTCTAAGATTACAACATATCGACCGTTTACTTTCGCAATATGGAGGCTATCACCAAAATCAGCTAGTAATCCTTTTATAGAAAAGTGATCCGCTTTAAATGATAATTCAATTTCTGGTGTATGTTCCACAATTTGTGCCGCTGCTTCGATTACTTCATTGGGTGTAAAATGCTCTTGAATTTCACGTTTAGGACTTGCTGCCCATACTTCCATTGCTGCATCGAATTGTTGTCTTTCAACACTTTCCTCTTCAAAAACGTCTTCAATTTTGTCATAAACCATTTCCATTACTTGAGTTTTTACAATTTCAGGCATTGATTCAGAATAGGAAACAAATTTTAAAAAGTCTTCAAAATATCTTGCGTGTGATGCCTGATGGATTTTTAATTCACTCTCTGAGATCATCCCTAATTCTTCCATATAAGGGTATTGAATCGATTTCATATTTTTCGTTGTAATCGCCATTTCAACTGTTTTAATGAGAGTAGATTCATCTGAAATGGAGGCTACTTTTGGTTCAAAATCACATTTTAGTACAAATAAGAATGTATCATCAAAATATTTTCTAAGTTTCGCTTGAATAACTAGAAATGCTCCACCGCGAACTGCACTTGTATCAATGTAATTTATAACTAAAGTTTCATTTTCTGCTTTAAAATCTTCAATCGATTTTGCATCTCTTATTCGCTGGAATAAATTATAATTTGGATTTGAGTCTAATGAATGGCCTTCTTCGACGATAAAGTGACCTAATTTCGTAGGTACAGAATCAGATTTTGGATGTTTTTCAACTTTACGATTGACAATTCTTTCAAGTTCACCTTCTAAAAAGCCTTTCAATGCGCTTTCTTCAAACATTGATTCATCTAATGTTTGGAAATGTTTATATCGTTTATCGGATTGTTCACCTTTACCTTCAACAGTTACAACATAAAACGATAAATATGTAATTTCAAAATCCATCCAATCACCTTTTCCTATTTTTCTGTATTTAAGTATATGGATGAGGATTCGTTGAGTCAATCATGAACTAATCAACTTTTGGGCAAAATTTCCATAAAAACTATCATAAGATAGAGAAATTTTACAGTTATGAGACAAATTCATTACACACTATGATAAAATAAAGATATAATTAAATGTGGAACCAATAAAAATTATAGTACTTGG
>NZ_NTZO01000739.1 GCF_002559405.1 Bacillus sp. AFS001701
TTACATATTCATTAATCTAGTAAAATGGAATGTAACAATAATATGCTTTTGAAATAGGGGGAATCAAATGCCTTTATCTACAAGAGAAAATGACAAAAGTTAATTCATTGAGACTGTCAAAACCATTTTTGAAAAAAACAGCTAAATAATAAAATAAACAGTGGAAAGTTAGGTATTCCCACTGTTTTTAATTTTAGATTATGAATTTCTGTACTTAGCGAACATTATTTCATCATGGTATTTATCTAGATCCGGCAATTTTAACTCTTCGGCAATTTTAAGTTCTGCTTCTTTATCATATTCTACCCTTACAAATTGGATCGAATTAGTAGAATATGAACCATCAAGAATCGCATACGACGCTGAAGTTAAATCAAGGGAATTTCCAACACTTCCTACATTACATAAAATTCCGTTTTTGAAAGTTTCCATAAAAGTAGTATGTATATCGCCATAAAAGATGATATCAGGTGTCTTATCATTTTTGGTTGAATTTGTTATCTCACTATTTTCAAACATACTTAACCGTTTTTCAATTGGATGAAATGGTAAAATCCTCTCAAATTCACTTCTTGGTGAAGCGTGAAAAAACCTGATTAATTGTCCATTTAATTCAAGGTCAATATGAAATGGTAATGAAGCTAGAAATTCATAGTCTTTTTCTGTTAATCGATCTCTAAACCATTTAATAAAATCATTTTCTGCAGGTGACTGAATAAATACATCCCAATTGCCACGGACTACTTTTTCGCAATTTTTTTGAACGAGCTCTATACACTCCGAGCCTTGAGGCCCTTTACCAATTAGATCACCTAAGCAAAAAATCCTCTCAATTTCCCTAGAGCGAATGTCTTTTACAACTGCTTCTAATGCAGTTTTATTTCCGTGGATATCTGAAATAATTGCTATTTTTGTCATGATAATTCCTCCTGATCTCAAACATTTGCATTTTACCTAAAAGACCCAATCTAATTATGCCTTATACACTAGCAAACATTTATTTGGATTAAAATTGTTAAAGAGAACTTCTCATATTTGTTAACAATTAAAATATTCAATTTAAAAGAATATTTATCCTTCCAAATTATCTTACCATAAAAGAAAAAAGGAGCGATTTTCAGGCTGCACCCCTTAAAGT
>NZ_NTZO01000740.1 GCF_002559405.1 Bacillus sp. AFS001701
AAGATAAAGTTCTTGATTAAAAAAATAAGGATAAATATTCCTTATTTTTTAATAGTATAATATTTTAAGCTTTGCAGCTGGATGGTCTTTAGGTCCGGTTCCTCCTACTTTCACTAAATTTTGATAGGTTCCGTCTTGAAAAAACGCATCAGGAACACCACAACGAATATGACCTGATGGTTTTAAAAATTTATAACAAACTTTAGGTACATCCACACCTTCTTTATAGGTAAGATGCTCCCATACATGCTCAGCTAAAATAGCTGAGATAGAATTATTATAAAATCTATTTTTCCAAGTAGTCTCATCTAATAAGTTAAGTTCATTTTCTTGTGTTTATATCCATCCAGAATTATTGTTAAACGCTCCTGCACCTAATACTACTTTAATTTCATCTTGTTTTGTAACCACCCCTTTCACCTCATAACAAATTTAGTTCATTTAATATNNATCATGTTGTTCAACTAAAGTATTGCGTTAGTTCAATAAGATTATTTTAATATGTTCCATTTAAGTTGGTAATTAATACATTAAACATGTTTTTTAGAAAGGGAGCTTACTAATGAAAGGTTCACATACTAAGCAGCCTATTCCTCACCTAAAAGCCCATAAACACAATTCTAATCAATTTTAGTATCGACAGCCTATTTTAAGTC